>NZ_JAUBPR010000225.1:0-4397 GCF_036700845.1 Microcoleus sp. S13_C5 | reverse complement strand
ATTCATTTTTTTGTCATAATTAAGTATTGCATATAATTGTATCACAGTCTTGATAATGATTTAGGATTGCTATACTTCATTAGAGGTGAACTTAAAATGGTACAAACAAGATTAAAATCCTTAACTTTAGAAGAGTTTCTCCAACTACCCGAAACCAAACCTGCCAGCGAATACATTGATAATCAAATTATTCAGAAGCCAATGCCACAAGGGAAACACAGTGCGACTCAATGTGAACTAATTATTTTCATTAACGCTATATTAAAACCCAAAAAAGTTGCACGAGGATTTCCCGAACTCCGGTGTACCTTTGGTGGAAGGTCAACAGTGCCTGATGTTTCAGTATTTGTCTGGAACCGAATTCCCGCCGATGAGAACGGCGAAATTGCTAATGTTTTTCCCATAGCTCCTGATTGGACAATTGAGATTTTGTCGCCTGACCCAAGTCAAACTAAAGTTACTAAAAATATTCTGCACTGCTTAAATCATGAAACTCAAATGGGGTGGCTGATCGATCCCGACGAACAATGCGTTTTTGTTTATGTTCCCCAGCAACAGACAGCAGTATTTGATGAACCCGAAATGCTGCTACCGGTGCCGTCCTTCGCTAGCGAACTGCGGTTGAGTGTCGGAGAATTATTTGGCTGGCTGCTGAAATAATCTTCGGAAGGAAGAGGGAAGAAGGAAGAATGAAGAAGGAAGAGAGTGATTTTGACGTGGCTACATGGATTAAATACTGTCAACAGTCAACAGTCAACGGACTAACGCAACTCAACTTCTCGCTTGGCTTCTGCCAAAACTCGATCGCCCCGCGTCAACCGATATTCGGCCCGCCAAACTCCGGGAGTCAGAGGAGAATTCGTACTGTTTCTTTTGCCGACATAACCCAACCAAGTGCGGCTGGGGGCTTTAATTTCATTGGTCTGATCGGCGATGGTTGTGCCGTTGGGTGCAAATAATTTGTATTGTTCGCGATCGCCCTTGAGCACTCCGTAACTTTGCACCCAAAACAACAAAGCTGGACTGTTTGCAGGGAGTTGAGTCTCGGAAAATTGTCCTTCCCAGACAGCGTTGATATCGGGTGGCTTATTGGCAAAACCAGCCCGAATTAAACCTGTGGAAATATAGTCGATGGGCTTGTCCCAAATTGGATGGCGGGCGATGTTGCAGCCTACCTTCGCGTCGGGTCCGACAAACGGATCTACGGGTTTGCCTTGATAGCGAAAAGTTACGTGTACGTGGGGGAAAGATGCCATCCCAGAGTTTCCCACCATGCCCAAAACAGTGCCTTTTTGTACCTGTGTACCGGGTTTGACGGCAACGCTGCCTTTGCGGAGGTGGCAGTATTGGGCTTCCCAGCCTGCGCCGTGGTCGATTACCATGCCGTTGCCGCATTCTGTGCCTGCGATGCTGGCTTTGTCTGTATCGTTTTGTAAACGCCGATCGACCACACCATCTCGTACTCGCAAAACTTTGCCTGCAGCGGAGGCAATAACTGGCACTCCTTTTGCCATTGCTTTGGCGTCGGGAATGGCAAAATCTGTGCCGTCGTGGCCGTCGTAGGTTTGGCGCCCGCAGCCAAAATCTACGGCGGTGGGGCCGGGTTCTCGATCGAAATATAGCAATACAAAACAGTCTTTTCCTAGCGTACAGTTGATCGGCTGGCCGAATTGCGGGTTGTTCGGCTTTTGGGCGACTGCGGTCGAGACGAGACGCTGGGCGATGGTGTGGGCTTCGGCGATCGGCGCATTGACTCCGGTTGTATTAGCACAGCTAGACAGACTTGTCAACCCCCCGATCAACAAAATTGCAGATATGTGTTTTTTTGATAGTATAGTCATTCGTCGGTTGGATGTAAAAGCTGAGGTGGGTAGTGAAAAATCACTTAATGATTCAGAATAGAGGGTATCAAGAATCTAGACGATTGGTAAGGCTTTTTCGTTTCCTATCTTTGTTGTATTATTTTGAGTTTGAACTTTTAAAATTTTAATTACTTAAAAAATGCGCTCTAAAATTCTATCGCTAATTTCGATAATTCGGCTGGCCGGGCTTGCTGTTGCTGCTTTAGCGATGTGGGGATTTGCCACAATTGCCGAAGAGGTGTTGGAAAAAGAAACCTACGCTTTCGATAAATCTATTTTACTCTATCTTAGGAGCCTTCACACTCCGCTGCGCGATCGCATCATGCTCGCCTTTACATCTTTGGGGGAGCCAAATTTGCTGCTAGCGCTGAGCGTGAGTTTGGGTATTATCTTGTGGGTGCGGAAACATCGCTCCGAAGCCACAACTATTGCAGTTACCGGCGCCGGGGCGGTCGGTTTAAACCTACTGTTAAAAAAACTTTTTGCGCGCGCTCGACCTCAACTTTGGGAGCGCGTTGTTGACGTTCGCTTTTACAGTTTTCCTAGCGGACACGCGATGATTTCAATGGTTATTTACGGTTTGTTAGGATATTTCTTGGGTTCGCGCTTTCCCAAGCAGCGCTGGTGGATTTACTGCTTGACAGTTGTATTAGTTGCTGGTATTGGTTTGAGTCGGCTTTATCTAGGGGTTCACTGGCCTACCGATGTTATTGCCGGTTATACGGCAGGTTTGGTGTGGCTGATTGCCTGTATTCTCAGTTTGGAAGTATGGAAGCAATTTCGTTCTGTTAGTGCGCCTTCTGAAGAGGAGTTCTTGTCACCCGAACCCTCTCAAGAAATGACTAATGATTAATGACTAATAACTAACAATTATTTGCTTTCGGGTAAAACACATGGCAATTCCTTTTTCGTAGTAAGCTGCCTCGTTAATGAAAATTGGATAAACGGTTGATTTACCTTCATACAATACCGACTCACCATCAAAGGTTAAAAACATCGGATCGCCGGGATTCAGGGCTTGATAATCTCTGAATTGCAGATGAGGATGAATCATTGCCTGAATTTCTCTGTTCTCGTTTCTGGGATAGTCGATCGCCCCAATGGTGTGATAAATAGTCAGGGGATTCTTTGCAGCAGGCATTGTGCCTTGATTGTAGGCTTCTACGCCGTCTAAAATTCGGCAGACTAATTGCTCAGTTTGCTGAAATAAAGACGCATCTAATACGCCTTGCGGGACTGCACCAACTTCCAGCGTACCGCCTAATACCGAAAGCGATCGCAGCAAAGGACTATCATGATTCTTGGTTGTAGAAGCGAGTACCTTGAGGTGGGGATACACTGAGGTTAAATAAGCTGCTAGTTGCAGGTTAAATGGATGATGGCTGGCGAGAATAAATGTTAGCCCCATGTTGGATGTGGTGCTGTGCAAATCGATAATTACGTTGGGCAGATGAGTGTTTTTTGAAGTAAAAATGCGGTAGATTTCTTTCGCCCGCTGCGCTTCATAGCTGGAGAGATGGGGATTTTCTAAATCTTGCTTTCTAAAGCAGCGGTTGAGGTCGATATCGATGTAGCGTGTCCCGATTTCGCAAGCTTTGGGATTGGCTAGCAGGGCGATTGTTTCAAAAGTCGATCGCCCAATTAACTCTGGCGCGCGATCGAATTTCTTCACGAGGTAAATTCCTGTGAGTTCGTTTCCGTGGGTTCCTCCCACTATGGCAACACGTTTAATTTGGTTCATAGACAAATAACTTCCTATCCCCAGCGTATCACCCTTTGTCATCTCTTGGTAAAAAACATCAGATTGAGGTTTATTATGTGTTTATATTTAGATTATCTAAAGTTTAAGTAAGTAGGTATCACACGCAGGTTTCAGAAACTCGATTTATTTGTGTATTTCTCGCCAATACTAAACCCAAAACTCATTACGATCGCCACCGCGAAGAAATAGATCGCATTATTTCGGAGATAATGTTGGTATCAAGTAAATAACGCAGCGTCATTCAAAGATGACCTCGCGTCCTGCAAAAGTTCGATCGCGAACTTCTGCCCAAATTTCATCAGGATTTAAACCCTGTTCGTGCAGTTGATATTTTTCACGAAATGCACTGAGAGATTCTCCAAAGCTAAGTTCGAGATTCTGTGGCTGTTTGCGGCGTTGAATGTATTCGCGCAAGGCGATTTCAACTAGAGTCTCGAACTCAATTTCTCCCTCAAGTTCGATCGCCTCTTGCAGCAGTCCCGTATCCACATTCAGGCTCGTCACCATTGGCTTTCCTCTTTTAACGGTTATTTTATTATAGTTGTGATGCCTCGCTCAGAAACCGGGTTTTTGCCCAGAAGACGCATGACAGTGTAGAAACAAAAAAAACCCGGTTTCTTTGATTGTGACGCGCGGGAAACTCCCCACCAAGCGAAAATTCCTGTCACAATAAAAAGAATCCTACCGAGAGACGAAGGGGAGCATGTCACTTCTGTAGTGAGTAATGATACTCATGCAGGTCTTCGCTGATTACCAATTAAGCCGTTCAAGTA
>NZ_JAUBPR010000224.1:0-4424 GCF_036700845.1 Microcoleus sp. S13_C5 | reverse complement strand
TTTGGCTGGCATACATTCTAACTAATGATCGCTTATCTTATATTTCTATTATACAATCTAGCTGCGTATCAGCTTACTAATCCGACCGAGCGCATCTTGAATTGGTTCAAGCACCCTCTCACACAAATTCTTTCCTGCTTTGATCGCCAAGTCAGGATCGCTAGGAATGTTAGGGATACCTTCAATTTGAGAGATTTCTGAATAAAGAAACTCACGCATGAAAAAACTCTTAGAGAGTTGAACCCGTCCTAGGTCTTCCAAAGCTTTAACAGTTTGTGGCTTTCTCATAGATTGAACTCCAGCAATTAGAGGTGAATAGCTTAATGTTACAATACTGGCAGATAATTTAGAAGCATGGTTTCAGCCAAAAGCAACCTTCCGGTTGAGTGGCTAGAAATAACTTTTGCATCACCACCAATATCTTTCGGTAGTCCGCTCCAACCGGGTTGTTAGACCGCGGCGCGCCACTTGACGCTGTTATTGTCCGCGTCCCGGTTTGCAATCTGCAAAACCTAATGCCTCTGTGTCAAGGAAACTAGCGATCGCCATCTCAATGACTGCTTCGATTGGGTATTCAATTTCAGCAGCACGAGCAATTAGGGCAGCACGAATTCGTTCAGGAAAACGTCCTAAAATAACTTCGGCATCAGCGAGGGAAAGTTGCTCTTGAAGTTTGGCTTGCATGGCATTTACATCTCAGTTGGAATTTGGACGTTGTAAGGGGGTTCAGTAGCTCTTAGAATGATGGCTTCTAGCTCCAATAGTAACGCAGGGTTCTGCCAGTGAGAAATTGTCTGTACTGCAATCCGTATGTCTTCATCGCTATATTTATCGAGCCATGCCCACAAAAAAGCTTTGTGCCCACCACTGAAGCGACCTCGTAAGCTCTTGGTTTTACCGATGTAGAGCAATCCATCAGTTCTGTGCCTGATTGCATAAATGCCAGGACGCGCAGGAATGGTCTCAAACCCACGGGTCAAGGGTTGACATTGCTCAAAAGGAATGAAAGCAATCGCGTCTAGAATTCTTCGCGCTTGGATTTGTAGGTCAGAATCATTCGTTGGCATGAAGGCAAGAAGGCTGATTGCACAGAAATCATAATCCCACAAATTCTGTTACAACCATCATCAACTAGGGATGGTTTCCTGCGCGATCGCACAGAGAAGGCGATCGATCCCGAGCTGATTTGAGCCTTGGCCGTGGCTGTGTTTTTCTAGGATATGGGAAACGGGCGAGCGATCGAGTTTTACCTGCCGGTAAAAAATGTAACGTTATTTCCGTAAAAAACCCGGTTTCTGCGTCCAGGAGTATCAATGATGAAATTAAATCTAAAAAGCAACAAGTGCAGAATATCTGGCAACCATCCGAATTATACCTCCTAACATCCTGCTACACTATTAATAACCGCATCCTCACCCAGATTTATGCTTCCAACAATCATCGCCGCTATCGCTCCCTACATCTCAGGAGTGCTCTCACCCATCGCCCGAAATATCGGCTACAAACTAGGAGAAGCCTTCGGCAATAACTCTCAAAAGTACCGAGATATTCTAATTCCCGCTCCCAATAACTCATCTGATTCGACTGAGATAGAGCGAGCAAAACAGCGTTATTCTCAAGAAATGCTGGAATACGCGAAAGCGAAAGATACCAGAGACCGGGAATTGTTAAAGCTAACAGTAGCACAAACAGCACGCCGCATTGAGTTGCAGGAACAGGAACAGGAAGACAGACTGAAGCTGGCAGCCTTGCAGCGGGATTTGATGCGGGAATTGCAAGCAAAGGATATTCAGGTCAAGCTGGCTGAAATTCAAACTATTTGGGATAAAGATACTTGGTTTTCTAAGTTGAATCGAGAGGAAACTAAGCAGATTTTACTTCAGCAGCAACATCGCCTCTTAATCTTACTATCACCGCCCAAAATTAGCAAGCGATGCCCGGAAACCTTCTGTGAAGATTTGCCCATTGAAATGAGAAGTGTGGGAGATTTTCTCAGACAGCATTATCCTCAACAGGATGTCTTACGCCCCGTTAAGTTTTATAGCGATTATTTCGCTGAGTCGATTGGTGATATTGATGTGGAACGCTTGCAGCGAATTTTATCTCCGGTTCCTACTACAATTTTATATAGCGATATCAGCGACTATGCCGTAACTTTTCGCGTCGGCTTTTGGGGATTCCTGAATAATCAGGAAGTCTCCCTGTTTTCTACCAAAGTTTTTGACTGGGAAGAGGCAAAAGATGCACTTTTAGCATCGGGAGTAAGTGAGAAAAAAGCCCTACGCATCATTCGGCAGTTGATTGTGGCGATTCACAAGTTACTGGCTGGATTTTTAGCGGATTTGTATTATCTCAATATTGATCCTGCCTATGAACCTTTATTATTTAAGTTAAAGGATGAATTGGCTGAATATGGATTAGCAGAAGAGTGGGTAAAACCTTATTTTGATATTCTTCAGGATATTCAGCGGCGACAGGGAGAACAGTATGAACAGGAGTTGAAAAAGCTGATGGAGCAAGTAGAGGCTGAACGTCAATCTCAAAAGGCTGCCAAAGCTGAAGCCCAACGCCAACACCAAATAGAAGAAAAAATCATTAGAAAAGCTCACTCCTTCAAATGTGTAAAAACTCTTAATGGCGTAGGTATGTCATCTGTTGATTGCGTAGTTATTAGTCCAGATGGCAAGACTTTTGCTAGTAACAGCAGTGGAAATTGCAGCAAACTTTTAAATCTCCATACAGGAGAGCTGATTAGTATTTTTTCTGGGCATTCAGGTGCGGTTTATTGCGTTGCCATTAACCCTAATGGAACAATTTTAGCTAGTGGCAGTTATGACAAACAAATTAAGCTGTGCAATCTGGAAACTGGACAAGAATTTAGAACCATAAAGGGTCACTCATCTTTAATTCGGTCTCTTGCTTTTAGTCCAGACGGAGAAACTCTTGCTAGTGGCAGTCAAGACAATACTATCAAACTGTGGAATCTGAAAAACGGGCAACAAATTCGCACTCTCATAGGGCATTCAGAGTCGGTTTTGTCTGTCGCTATCAGCCCGGATGGACAAATTATTGCTAGTGGTAGTGGAGACAACACTATCAAGCTTTGGCATCTGAAAACCGGACAGGAAATTCGCACTCTTATAGGGCATTCACAGTCGGTTTGGTCTGTCGCTATCAGCCCGGATGGACAAATTATTGCTAGTGGTAGTGGAGACAACACTATCAAGCTTTGGCATCTGAAAACCGCAAAGGAGATTCGCACTCTCACTGGGCATTCACAGCCGGTTTTTTCTGTTGTCATTAGCGCGGATGGACAAATTATTGCTAGTGGTAGTCGAGACAACACTATCAAACTGTGGAATCTAAAAAATGGACACACAATTTTCACTCTCACAGGGCATTCAGCCAATGTTAATTCGGTCTGTTTTAGCCCAGATGGAAACACTCTGGTTAGTGGCAGTAATGATGGGAGTATCAAGATTTGGCGGTGTCATAAGTGAACTAACAGGGAAAGATGAAAATTATGGCGCGATTGGCAAACATGGAACTACAAAACTTGACTGCGTGAGAAATAAAACGATAAAAGCTTAGGGAAAGTAATTGAAATGTCAGAAACAATTAATTTTGAGCAAGCAGTGTTAGAGAATCTGCGACAGTTGCCAAGGGAGAAACAACAAGAAGTGCTCGACTTTGCACAATTCCTCGTGCAAAAAACGGAACAGAAAAAGCAGTTACCCAGCGAAAGTTCTGAGTCTAACAGTTCGTCAACAACCGCACCTACTCTCAAGCTATCACTTAGAGAAATTGCTAGCCTGCCAATAGCAGAACGCCATAAAATACTAGCACCATTTATACCTGCTACAGCCGAAGATTTTTTGGCAGATCCTGAATTAACCGAGTTTTCGGCACTCGATAGCGAAGACTGGGAGAATGAGTATGACTACTAATCCAAAACGAGGAGAGGTTTGGCTGGTACAACTTGATCCAACCCGAGGGCAAGAAATTCAAAAAACACGTCCTGCAGTTGTGATTAGTTCGGAAATGTTTAGTTCTATCCCCATGCGGATTATAATTCCTGTGGCTACATGGCAACCTAAATTTCAAAATCGCCCTTTCATGATTCTCATTCAGCGAACTTAAGAAAACTGTTTAGATGCAGACTCAGCAGGCAATGTTTTGCAAGTTCGGAGTGTAACTACTGAGCGATTTGTCAGATGTATTGGAAAAGTTTCTGAAACGGTTGTGCAAGAATTAGTAATAGGCTTAATTATCTGTGTTGAGTATCGTCCATAAAATCAGGAATGTCGATCGCCCTAATTAGCTTTCTCAACATAAAACACACAAGAGGCTAGTACAGCTCGGCGTAAGTAGACAGACTATATTTGTGGTAGAATAACATAGTTAGTTTAGACCAGTTCCGGTAG
>NZ_JAUBPR010000041.1:0-49937 GCF_036700845.1 Microcoleus sp. S13_C5 | reverse complement strand
TTTAGCAGGCATTCACTTTTTCTGAATATCATTATGTTATATTATACCAATATGCGTTTTAAATGCACAACAGCTTAACTCTAGATAACTCAAAGTATCGGTCACTGGTCAATGCAGCAATTCTTCTAATTTTTGCTGGTTCCACAAATACTGATAAAGGCCTGTTTGCCCTACCAATTCAGCGTGAGTGCCGCTCTGAACTATTTCTCCTTGATCCATCACAAAAATGCGATCGGCACTAGCCGCCGCAGACATTTGATGCGAGATAAAAATTACTGTTTTGCGATCGGTTCCCGTTGCCAAGTTTTGCAAAATGTTGGTAGCAGTTTGATTGTCAACGCTAGAAAGAGCATCATCCAAAATTAACACCGGGGCGTCAACTAACAAAGCGCGAGCAAGTGCCGTCCGCTGCCGCTGTCCGCCGGATAAAGTAATGCCGCGCTCGCCGACAACTGTTTTGTACTGCTGCGGGAAGTTGAGGATTTCGGCATGAATTTGCGCTTGTTTTGCCGCGGCTTCAATCTCCGGCTGTTCCGCTAAAGGGTTTCCGTAGCGGATGTTATTCTTGATGGTAGTGCCGAACAGAAAACTTTCTTGCGGAACGTAGGCGATCGCCCCGCGCAATTCGGTCAATTTTACTTTGGTAATGTCCTGTCCGTCTACAAATAACTGACCCGGATCTATGTCCAGCAGTCTGGGCAGCGCATTAGCTAAAGTTGATTTTCCAGAGCCGATCGCCCCAACAATTGCGACAGTTTCTCCCGGTGTTATTGTAAAATCAACATCTTTAAGCGCGGGTGTCTTAGCGCCGGGATACGTATAATTTAAGTGGCGGGCGACAATTTCGCCTTTGACTGGAGTTGCCAGTTCAACTGCATCGGCAGCATCCTTAATCTGCGGTTCCACAGTCAGAATTGATTCGATGCGATCGACACTCACTTCTCCCCGCTGGTAAGCAGTAATGGTGAAACCCAACAGCGCCGTCGGAAACACCAAACGCTCGACATAAATCAGCAACGCCACAAAATCGCCAATGCTAATTTGACCATTAGCAATTGCCCCGCCACCAGCAGAAAGCAGCACCAACAAACTAATGCTTGCCAAACCGCCCAGCAACGGAAAAATAAAGTTTCTAGTTTTTGCTAATTCCAAATTTGCTGATAGCAACTGCGCGTTGGAATTGCGAAAAGCTCGGCGTTCGTTTTCTTCTTGAGCGTAGATTTTAATTACGGACATCCCGCTCATATCTTCCTGAATTAAATCGCTCATCGCCGACAATTCCTCTTGCACGGCTAACTGTTGGATGCGAAGTTTGTCGCTAAATAACTGTACCAAAACCAGCATTAAAGGATAAACTGCGATCGCAAACAGCGTCAGCCTTACATTAATCCCCAGCATCACCGGTAAAGTCAAAGCATAGGCAAAAGCTGTATTCGCCAAACTGAGTACCGCAAACCCCACCAAGCGCCGAATATTGTCCAAATCGGAAGTAGCGCGGTTAATTAAATCTCCTACCGTATTGGCTGCAAAATAAGACGGTTCTAATGTTAATAAATGGTTAAAAATTTGCTGTTTCAGGTCAAATTCTACTTGACGCCCGACGCCAAACAGCAAAATCCGCGACGCCATCCGAATCACCCACATGATTGAGGCGAGAATCAGAATTAGTGCCACGAAGTTAAAAACTTGGTCAAATTTAGTCGCCACTTGGAGAGTGTCAACTGAATTCCGAATCAGCAGGGGAATGTAAACGCCCACAGCATTGACAACTAATAGTGAAAAAACGCCCCAAAATGTTGGTTTCCAGTGGGGGCGCATATAAGAGCCGAGTTTTTGCAGTCGAGAATAACGAGCCATGTGTTAGTGCGTAATTTGAGATTGATTGAGGAAAGGAAGAAGGTTCGGCAGCGGATTGTGTAACGGATGTAACGGATGGATGCTGAAGGAAGAAGCAATAAGGAAGGCGCAATCTTCAGCTCATGTTTCAGCAATTAAGAACGTCATCATCGTCGGGCGTGGTTGCTATAGAAGGTAGAAGTTTGAAAAAAGAATAGAAGCTATATCGAAAGATAGATGACCCAAAACACAAGTTAAGAAATTTTTAATTAAAATTCTGCTTTGGGATAACGCGCCATCAAAATTAGGTTTTGACCTGAACCAAAACCTGATTATATCGATATGTAACAAACCACATTATATCTGTGGGAACACGATATCTGTGGGGACACGGCAATGCCCTGTCCTTAGCCACCCGGAGCGATCGCCCAAATATCCGATCCGTCCCCCCAATCCCCCACACCGTTGAGTCGCGCTACAATCAAAAATTGATCAACTTAGCACTCAGCCTCAGAGAGTGCTAAATTTGCTAATGTAAGCGATTGGAGACAAACATGACCAAAATAGTTGCATTTAGCGACAAATCTCGGCGGGCACTAGAACGCGGCGTCAATCAACTCGCCGATGCTGTCCGCATCACCTTGGGCCCGAAAGGCCGGAACGTCCTATTGGAAAAGAAATACGGCGCTCCCCAAATCGTTAACGACGGTATCACCGTTGCTAGGGAGATCGAACTCGAAGACCCCCTGGAAAATGCCGGCGCTCGCTTAATTCAAGAAGTCGCCTCCAAAACTAAAGATATCGCAGGCGACGGCACAACAACCGCAACGGTTCTAGCTCAATCCCTCATTCGCGAAGGTTTGAAGAATGTCGCAGCAGGCGCAAACCCAGTCGCGCTGCGCCGGGGTATTGAAAAAACGATCGCCCACTTGGTGCTGGAAATCGAGAAATTGGCCAAACCCGTCGAAGGAAGCGCCATTGCTCAAGTCGCCACTGTCTCCGCTGGTAACGACGAAGAAGTCGGCGCCATGATTGCCCAAGCAATGGAAAAAGTCACGAAAGACGGCGTAATTACTGTAGAAGAGTCGAAATCTCTGACAACAGAATTGGAAGTTGTCGAAGGGATGCAGTACGATCGCGGATATCTTTCTCCGTATTTCGTTACCAACACCGATCGCATGGAAGTGGAGTACGAAAACGCTCGCATCCTGATTACCGACAAAAAAATTAGCTCAATTCAAGAACTAATTCCAGTTCTCGAAAAAATCGCCCGCACAGGTCAACCGCTGCTAATTATCGCCGAAGATATTGAAGGCGAAGCTTTGGCAACTCTGGTAGTCAACAAAGCCCGCGGCGTATTGAACATCGCAGCAACGAAATCTCCTGGTTTTGGCGATCGACGCAAAGCTATGCTTCAAGATATTGCCGTGCTCACCGGCGGTCAATTGATTTCTGAAGAAGTCGGACTCAGCATCGATACCGCAACTCTAGAAATGCTCGGTACCGCCCGCAAAATTACGATCGACAAAGAAAACACGATCATTGTTGCTGGCGATGAACACAAAGCTGACGTGCTAAAACGGATCGAGCAAATCCGCAAACAGCTAGAAGCGACGGATTCCGACTACGACAAGGAAAAATTGACCGAACGCATCGCCAAACTCGCCGGCGGTATCGCTGTAATTAAAGTCGGCGCAGCTACCGAAACCGAGCTCAAAGACCGTAAATTGCGTATTGAAGACGCTCTGAACGCTACTAAAGCTGCTGTGGAAGAAGGTATCGTTGCCGGAGGTGGCACGACCCTAATTCACCTGATTACAAAAATAGATGCGATCGCACATACTTTAGACGCCGAAGAACAAGTAGGCGCTGACTTGGTGAAGAAAGCTTTGGAAGCACCTTTGCGTCAAATCGCTGATAATGCCGGCGTTGAAGGTTCGATCGTCATCGAACGAGTGCGGGCGAGCGAGTTCAACGTTGGTTACAACGCTCTTACCGATGTGTACGAAGATATGATTGCCGCCGGGATTATTGACCCGGCTAAGGTGGTGCGATCGGCTTTGCAAAATGCCGGTTCCATTGCTGGTATGGTCTTGACCACTGAAGCTGTGATTGTCGAAAAACCCGAGAAGAAAAAAGCCGGCGGCGGCGACATGGGCGACATGGGCGGCATGGGCGGCATGGGCGGCATGGGCGGCATGGGTGGCATGGGCGGCATGGGCGGCATGGGCGGCATGGGCATGATGTAGTCTTCAGCCATTAGTCAGCAGCCATTAGTCTGTAGTCTGTAGGGTGCGCCATAAGCACCATTGGTGTCAACAAGCGCATCTTATGTAGTACCCGTCTGTTTGACGATTAGGGCAGCTTATCCCCCCGGCGCCCCCCTGATAGTCCGGGGGGACTTGAAGCTATCAAAGTCCCCCTTCTTAAGGGAGATGCAATGGGGTTCGGGACTAAGCTACAAGCGAGAGTTCTCATGGATTTTAAGCTTAAGTGGACACCTATGCAGTGGGCGCCTTACCCGATAGATAAACTAAGATTCTTCCAAGAAACCGCATCTCCCCCATCTCTCGTTCTCTTTTAAGACGAGGGAGTTACATTGTTGCTGTGCAAGTCTTGAGGAGATTGAAACAGAGTTTCGAGATAAACTCTCGCAGCTTGGCGATAACTGCGCGAAGCTTCAGGCGTACCGCTATCGGCATTCTGCAACAAAAACAGCGACAGCGCCGCGCAAAATACTCGGTCTAGATCCCATTCGGGATGGGTTTCTAGGTAAGTTTTGAGAGAATCGTGCAGCGTTTCGGGAATTTCAGCAAAAATACTGACTGTTGGGTTCATCATTTTTTTTAGTCTCGCTAATAAATTGAAAACAGAACCCCCCTTCGGCCGGATACAGGTGCAGGCACAGCCGAAATCAGAGCGCTTTTTTTTAGGTCGGTCGCATCATTGTGCGCTATGAGGGGGTGGGTTTGTCAATGTTGCGAAGTATTACAAAGTCCTTTAGATAAAAAAAGGTTTACCAAATAATCAGCTTTTCAGGGCATTGTTTGTTACATATCTTTATGTGTTAGGGGGTTTATGAGGAATTAGGCAGCAAGTTAAGGAAATCCCCAATTCCGCAGCAAGATGCTACCGTGCCGTTAATTTCTGTGGAAAACTTTGTCGCATCTGTGGAAAACCTCAGACTTGCCTGTGGAAACGCTGTGGAATGTTTAGGGAAAAGTCAGGGAAAAAATAAGAATTGCAAAGCGGAGTCATTGCTAATGGGTCATTGGTAATTGGTGTATTCTTGCCAAATGCCTTTTTCCCTCAAGGTTTATCCGTTAAATACGTTAAATCTCGAGCGCCTGCTTCGTTGCCGAACTTCCTTCTTCACCGGTGCCACTCTACCGCTTTTTGGCGGATGGTTGCCAATTCTGTCGGCGGCATTTTGTCGAGATTGGCTAAGAGAAAGCTCATACGACCGATCGACTGAACTTTCTCCCGGGGGCGCGCTAGGAAATCCCAGTAGGGAAGATTTATCATCTGTGCGGTTGATAGCAGCTTGGTTCTGCCAAAGTCGATCGCCTAATATCCAAACGCCAACAGTCATTTTATTTCTTTCACTATTTCACCATAAAACTTATCTTTTACTTTTCATGAGGGCTGGTTGTCTATTCAGAAAACCTAATGGGCTGAAAAATCACAACTCAAAACTCATGATTTCTCCGCTTCGGGCGAGTACGTACTAGAGCATAACATTGATTTCCAAAGATAAGGACACCGACCAGCAAATTTAAATTTTATGTCGGTGTATCCTTCAGATGTTAATAACTTGGTCAGCGTCTCTACTGAAAAAAATTTAATGTGACCGTTATCCCAAAGAACTGTAAAATGTTTATCTAGTTTGCCAGAAACAGCTAAAGCAAGATTTTTTAAATAGCCGTGGTAGGGTGTGGAAATAATTAGTCTTCCTCCCGGCTTGAGACATCTTTTTGCAGTTTTTGCTAGTTCTTTAGGATAAAGCAAGTGTTCGATTACTTCAATAGCTAAGACAACATCAAATGAGTTCAGCAGATCGATATCTGGAAGGTCGTAAATATCTGCTTGGATAAACTGACACTCGGGGAAACTTTGGCGGGAGATGGCAATTCCGGGTGCAGAAGTGTCAACGCCGACAACTTCGCAGCCGTGCTCTGCGATAACGTGACTGAGGCTGCCATTGCCGCAGCCGAGATCCAAAACTCGGAGTTTTGTCTTGCTGGTCTGCTGAAGTGTCGCCAGCATTTCTAAAAGGGGAGATATCAAATAAGCGTGATGATATCTCGGACGGTTGTTTGTGTAATAATACGTATAATTGCTAAAGTTTTTTTTCATCGATTAAGCTATGGAGATTATTGCCGAGACCGCGAATTTACGGAGCCTGGGTGCACTGTTTGGGCCAAAGTTCCCCACATTAGGGTTGTCAGAGTCGATCGGCAGCTCGATCATCTCATTCTTTTTGTTTGCTTGGTGAATTATTGTCACCGCATCAACCGGATGGCAAAAGAAATCTTTCACAGGGTGCAAAATCTTGCATCGCCCATCTCCGGCCCATCTCTCGAAGGCATTCGGAAAGAAAAAGTCCGATTGAGCAAAAATTCTCTGTGTACACTAGCCGGAAACCGAACTTTTTGCCTGTTAAGTTGGGGCGAGTGCATCCATGCGATTCTAGCTTCAAGCAACTGCGGTATGTCCACCCGACGCTTTTTCCAGCCTGAAAAATGTGCCCTGGGGCGATCTGGTGCCAGTCGATCCGAGAATTGAGAAGGGAAGTGTGACCGAAATCACACGCATTTGCGAAACAAATTGCTGAGCATCTTTGGGTTCACACACTTAGAATCGAGATTATTACAGTGGCTTCTATAATTGTGTTTAAATGTTGTTCTGAATCTGTGTTGTCCAGTCAGCAGAGCCCCCTAGACAGATTCATGCTTTCGGTCTGGTTTATTTCACTTTAATGGTCGCTGTTGGGTGTTGCACCTTAATTTAGATATTTCCTATGGTTAAGTTAGGTCAATCCTCCTTTCGCCGTATTTTACTGTCGCGGATTTTGTTGCTCAGCGTACCGGTTCTACTGGTGGGGGAGTATGTTACCTATCGCAAGGCACGCTCGACGCTTCTGGAAACTGCTCGTCAAAACTTGACAGAAAGTGCAGTCAGAAAAGCAGAAACTATTGAACAGTGGGCGAAATCGCTGAAGTCGAATCTGATCGGCGCTTCGGAAAGCTCGATGTTGCAGTCCGTAAATCCGAAGGATTATCAAAAGTTTATCGCCCAATTAGGGCAGCGGTTGCCAGCGCAGGTTGATTGCTTGCAATTGACTAATTTAAAGACAAATCAAGTGATAGCAAGCACTTGCGGGCAGCAGCCGATTCAGTCGTTGCCGGCAAAATTTTGGCCGCCCGTACAGCAGCAACAAACGCTGCTCGACGACAAGAGCGTTTACATCAGTCTGTCCTTACCTCAGCAGCCACAGGCGACAGCAAGCGATCAGAAGGTGGCTTTGGGGGCTGAGGATTTTCCCGATGCGGGTAAAGAAGGCCCCGATAGCCAAGCGAGTTTGGTGTTGAGCGCTCCTGTTTACATCCGTCGGGGCAATACCCTGCAGTTGAGTTATGCTTTGAGTTTGCGCTCAGCCTTGCCTGTGCAAACCAGCGCTCCCAAGGGTTCTCTAGCCGGCTATACGGTGGCGATCGACCAAGATGGAACGATTTTGGCGCACCCGAATATCAACCGCGTGGGCCGCAATATCTCCCAAGAGGCAGATGCCGATCGACTAAAAAGTATTGTCAGAAGGGCGATCGCCGGCGGAACAGCTTTTCTCCACCTATTTTCCTTTGAAAGAAATGGTGTAGAGTTGCTAGCAGGATACGCCGCTATCCCGAGTCCTTCAACTACACAGGAGAACAGCAAGTGGATTATTTTAGCTGTCTCTCGTTTAGATTACGCTCTGTCAGGTTTGGAAGAAATTCAGCAAGTTTTATTTAATTTAATTGTAGGTTTGGTTGCTGCTAGTATCATCGCGACTTTATATCTGTCTCGCGACTTGGCGCGTCCTTTGGAAAAACTGAGAGACTACGCGCTGAAAGTAGATACGGAAGCGCCCCAGACAGTGCCCCAAGATTTCCAAATTAGGGAATTTAATCAACTATCAGAAGCACTAAACAGCATGGTGCAGAGCCTCCGATCCAGGGCAAAAGAATTGCAAGTCGCAACCAAGGAAGCGCAAGTTGCCAATCAGTTAAAAAATGAATTTTTGGGTAATATTTCTCACGAATTGAGAACGCCGCTCAACGGGATTATTGGTTTTATTCAAATTGTGCGGGACGGCTACTGCGATGACCGAGAGGAAGAAATGAATTTTTTGCAGCAGGCCCACGACTCGTCTATGCAATTGCTAAATATTATTAATGATATTTTGGATATTGCTAAAATAGAAGCCGGCACGTTCTCCATGATGTTAGAAGTAGTTGATATTACCCAGGTACTTGAAGACGCGATTGATTTGCAAGCGACTCAAGTTGAGGAAAAAGGCTTGAAGTTAAGTTTGCCAGAGCCTCATGATCCGATTATTGTTCATGCCGATCCAGAGAAGCTAAAACAGGTGTTTTTAAATGTTTTGAGCAATGCCGTTAAGTTTACAGAGTCGGGCAGCATTAATATATCTGTGCGGCTAGAATCGAGGAAGAATTCTGGTAGTTTTAACGGCAGTGCTGAAAGTACGACGGGAATCAGCGGTCAAAGCGATTGGGTGGTGGTGACAATTAAAGATACGGGAATTGGAATCGATCCCGAGCAGCAGCAGAAATTGTTTCAACCTTTTGTGATGGTTGATGGTTCTACAACTCGCAGGTTTGGCGGTAACGGTTTGGGCTTGGCTATCTCGCGAAGGATAATGGAATCTATGATGGGAAGCATTACCCTGCACAGCGCGGGCGTGAATCAAGGTACTACTGTGATGATTTCTTTGCCTGTTAATCAGCAGTCAAGTTTTTATTTTCACAGCCCGGATATTAATAACGGAAAAGGGAAATTATAAAAATAATGAGTGATTTTCCCCATCTAAAATCTCAAATCTAAAATGGTATTAGTGGCTGTCCGCCGAGTTCGAGGGATTTGCTCAAAGTGGTAAGAATGCGGATTAATTCGACGGAGGCGGAGCCAGAAGAGGTAGGACAAGGGGTATTAGTGTACACGCAGTTGAGGAAGCGATCGCACACTCGCCGCAACGGTTCTGCTGATTCTAAATTCAACACTTCGCGATGTCTGAGGCTTTTTGGCTGCAGCGCGATCGCACTTTCAAAAGAGTTATTCTCTTCGCCCCCGCAATTTGAATTGCCACGCTGCAAAATCAGGGGAGTTTCTGGCGACATTTCATCAAAAATCAAGGTGCCCAAACTGCCAACAACTGTTAAGCGCCGTTGTTTGTCGGGATTTAGCCAGCACAGGTGAATAAATGCTTGAAATCCATCGGGATAGGTGAGCGTTACCCAAACTAAATCTGCTAGTTTTTCTGCAGGATTAGTAGTCAGCAGTGAAGGATCAAATTGATTTTCAATTTCTGCTGCGTCTTGATTTATTCCTTCTTCCCTATTTCTTCTTCCTTCTTCCTTCTTCCTGACATCCGTTGTTACATCCGTGACATCCATGACATCCGTTACATCCGTTACAGAATCCGTTGCCGAACTTCCTTCTTCCTTCGGAAAAACAGTGCCGATCGCCCTTACTTCAATTGGCGTTTGTTCCAACCAAGTATTGAAAATAGCGATATCGTGAATAGCCAAGTCCCAAAGGGCATCAACATCATGGCGAACCGGTTCAAAATGGGTGCGCTGGGCGTAACCGTAGCGCAATTTTCCGAGTTGATGCTGTTGAATAATTCTTTGGCCTCGATCGACTGCTGGATGAAACAGATAAGTGTGGTCAACGAAGAGTTGCCGCTGCTGTTTTTCGGCTAATTGACAGAGTTCTATTGCTTCAGTGAGGTTGAGGGCGAGGGGTTTTTCTGCTAAGACGTGGTAGCCTTGTTTCAGCGCTGCTGCTGCGAGGGTGTAGTGTGTGGAAGCTGGAGTAGCGATCGCCACAGCTTGCAGTCCCGGCAAGGCTTGCACTTGAGACCAATCGGTAGCTAGAATCACCGAGGCATCAAGATTAAACTGTTTTTGAACGGCCACCAATGAATCTCGATTCGGGTCTACCACCGCTAAAACTTCGCTGTTGCGATGTTCCAGAAAGTTGCGAATTAGGTTAACTCCCCAGCGGCCCGCACCCAATACAGCTATTCCGATTTTCATTGATTATAATTTCAAAAATCGCACAGCAATTATAGCATATTTTGTTATTATTATCTATGTTTTAACTCAAAAAAATTACTGTTGACTGTTGACTGTTGGCAGTAGTTATTGGTTATTGGTTATTGGTAAGCTGCTACGCATTTAAATTGAATCTAGAGACGGGCTCTCCTGCCCGTTCCACAATAATTGTAGGAAAATTGACTTTCAAATTAGATGCACAACAGCTTAGCAGCTAACAAATAACAAATAACCAATAACAGTCAACTGTCAACTGTCAACTGTCAACTGTCAACTAACTTATTAAAAGCTACCTGAGCCGCTGCTTGTTCCGCCGCTTTGATCGATCGACCTTTTCCCTCTGCTACCAACTTTCCCTGAATCATAACTTCTGCGGTAAAACGATCCTCGCCGCCCTGCACTGTCCCGGTTTCTTGCACGCTATATTTGGGCAAAGTTTTGTATTTGCCTTGAGTCAACTCTTGGAGAGCAGCTTTGTAGTTTTGGCGGGCAGGATCGCTGCGGATTTCCGCCGCTAAGCGTTGAAAGTGAGAATCTAGCCAAGGGCGAATTAATTCTAAGCTGTGGCTACTCAAATAAAGCGCAGCCAGTACCGCTTCCAAAGCATCGGCCAGTCGGGGTTCAGCGCCTGTTTTATCCGAGGCCGCGCTGCTGGAAACAATTAAATAGCGATCGAACCCGTAACTTTCAGCGATTTTAGCAAGAATGCGATCGCTCACCAAGATCGATCGAATAGCAGCAAATTCCCCCACTGTACAGTCAGGATAAATCTCAAACAACAATTCCGACGCCGCCAGCCGCACAACTGCATCCCCGACAAACTCTAGTTGCTCGTAATTTGCTTTAGCTGACGCGCTCGCATGAGTCAAAGCTAAATCCAGGAGATGCCATTTTATCGAAGCATTCTTCGTCAGTCCCAATTTTTGAATTAATGTTTCAAGTTGCTTTTGGCGACCCGGATAAATCATACCATTTTAGATTTTAGATTTTAGATTTTAGAATTGGGAATGACGGATGACTATCCGGGTTGGGAGCTTTTCAAAAGTTGCATTCTTTTTTTTAACTGGTATCCGATTCATATTAATAATTTTTTTCCTTGAACAACTAAATATTCGTCCGGGTACTTATGGCGCACCTGGCCCAACATCAAACAGGTCGAAAAGATTTGTTGACCTGATTCCCAAGCGGTAATTTTAATTAAATTTGGGGGGGAAAAAGTCGGACATAAGCCGGGTTCTGTTCTCTCAACTGCAAGCAGTTTTCGAGGGCAGTTATCTATCTGGGACGCCTGTTACCAGACGCCTCAAGCGGTACCAAAAAACGGAACTGGTAAAAAACCAACCATAGTCCCTCCGACCTTGCTCCCAACTGGGGTTTACCGAGCCAGCACCTCTCGATGCTGCTGGTGCGCTCTTACCGCACCTTTGCACCCTTACCCCCTAACACTTTGCGATTTTCGATGCTTGATTTTTGATTCAATCTCAAATCTCAAATCGGGGGGCGGTATCTTTCTGTGGCACTATCCTCACGATCGCTCGCACTGGGCGTTACCCAGCAAGTTTGGTTTTTCGGGAGCCCGGACTTTCCTCAGACAAGCTTTCGCTAATCCGCAACCGCCTGCGCCCACTTTTCCCCCAGATTTATTGTACGCGATCGTTCGTCAATCAATTTAAGATTTGAGATTGAATATTTTAACTTATCGCCCACTTAATTTGGACATTTGTGTTTATTCCAACTCTTGTACGGTGGACCCGAAAGCCCGCCCAACAATTAAATTTCCCTGCAACTCCCCTTAAAATCACTCACCGATGAATCAGGGGGCTCAAAAGTTGGGAATTATCATGCAAGGATTTATGGCACGGATTCTACTAGGGGCAGGAAACCTTTTTACCTAACACAATTTGAAATTATTCAATTTTTAATCCCAATCTCAAGTCTTCAATTCGGTTACTTTAATGAGTCATCTTTCACCGTAGAAAAGTTTTCAAACCACCCGCGCCGCCAGAAAAAGTAAACTAAAGCCGAGGCGATTCCTACCATCACCGCCCAACACAGCGGATAGCCAAAATACCAATTTAGTTCCGGCATATTCAAGGGCGATTTCTCTGTATTGAAATTCATCCCGTATACTCCCGCCACAAAAGTTAGAGGAATAAAGATACTCGAAATAACCGTCAGCAATTTCATGATTTCATTCATTTTATTACCAACCGAAGACAAGTAAACATCCATCAAACCAGAAGACAACTCTCGATAGGTTTCCACCATATCCATCACTTGCACTGTGTGATCGTAACAGTCGCGCAAGTAAATTCGCACCTCTGGACTAATCAAATCACTGCTATCTCGAATCAAAACATTAATTGCATCCCGCTGCGGCCAAATGGCGCGGCGCAGAGTCAGCAATTCTCGCCGGATTTTATAGATTTTTTCCAGGGTTTTGCGGGTGGGATTCACCACCACTTCATCCTCTAATTCTTCAATGCGCTCTCCGTAAACTTCTAAGACAGGGAAGAATCCATCTATAATCGCATCTAATAGAGTATAAGCTAGATAATCTGCTCCGTGTTTGCGAATACTTCCTTGTCCTTTACGAATGCGATCGCGCACGGGACCAAAACAATCATAGTCGGGTTCTTCCTGAACAGTTAACAGGTAATGCTGGCCCAAAATCAAACTTACTTGTTCTTTATGAAAAGTATCTGATTTTGGATGCAGCATCACCATCCCAGCAATGATTAAAATGTGTTCTTCATAGTCTACAACTTTCGGGCGCTGGGGAACATTAACTACATCTTCCTGAGCCATTAGGTGCAAATTAAACACTTCGCCCATTTGCCGCCAAGTTTCTTTGTTTCCTAATCCCAACACATCAACCCAAGAAACAGAGGCTGTATTTAAATACGCAGCAGCTTCTCGAGGATTTGCCAAGTTGGCGCGAGTAGCGGCTGTTTCGCAATAGTCAATTAATACAATCTCTGGAGGCGGCGCATCGGGTTCTAAGTCGAGAGTTCCCGGCGGAGCCCCCGGATCGTCATAAAAATAGTCAACGTAGGAATCATCATCATCATCATCTTTAATTGATTTTGCAACTGCACTAGAAGTATGTATGTTTTTGTATACCATGCTAATATTCCTGACTTTTAGAACCTTTAATTAGATTATCATTTTTCTCGTGCAACTACCAATTACCAATGACTCATTACCTCTGCCGAATTGGTATCTCGATCGCAAATTCAGTTCCCTCTCCCGGCGCGGAAATGCACTGCAGCGTCCCTCCGTGTCTTTCCACCACAATCTGATAGGAGATAGACAGTCCCAAACCTGTACCTTTGCCTACTGGTTTAGTAGTAAAAAACGGGTCAAATACCCGACACTTAACAGACTCTGCCATTCCACACCCGTTATCGGAAATTGCGATCGCAACCCGATTATTTTCCAACACCTCCGTGCGAATCCGAATCCAAGGCAATGTGTCGCAACTTAAAGGTAAACTAGCAATATCTTGCCCCTCCTCTTCCGAATAACTGGCCACTTCCAACTTCCTATGCCTGACATCCGCTAAAGCATCAATCGCATTATTTAAAATATTCATAAATACTTGATTTAACTGTCCCACGTAGCACTGTATCGGCGGCAATATTCCATATTCTTTAACTATTTCAATCTGGCGATTTCTGCCATTTTCTTTAATTTTGTGTTGCAAAATTAAAAGAGCGCTGTCTATGCCTTCGTGGATATCAACACGCTTGATATCTGATTCTTCCAGGCGGGAAAAGTTGCGTAAAGACAGAACAATTTGGCGAATTCGCTCGGCTCCGGTTTGAATTGAAGTCAGCAGGTGCGGGAAATCCTCTTTCATGAATTCCAGTTCTATTTCTTCTGCCAAATTTTGGATAACAGCAACAGGTTCCGGGTAGTATGCTTGGTACAAACTGCACAGTTCCAGCAAGTTTTTTGCATACTCACTAGCGTAAGTGATATTACCGTAAATAAAACTGACAGGATTATTGATTTCGTGAGCAATTCCCGCGACTAGCTGTCCCAAACCCGACATTTTTTCCGCTTGAATTAGTTGAGCTTGAGTCCTGCCTAATTGTTTCAATGTTTGCTCTAGCTGGCGATTTTTATGTTTTAATTGAGATTCGGCTTGTTTGCGCTTGGTAATATTGCGGGCTAGAATAATAATCTGATTTGAATTAAAAGGCAACAGTCTGGCTTCATAAGTTTTTTCTTCTTCTGCTAGTAAAAGCGAATATTCTATGTCGATTGAATTTCTTGTTTCGGATATTTCAAAGATTGCTTGGGCCAATTGGCAGGCGACATTGGGTGGCAATATGTCTGTCATTCGTTTACCCATAAAATGTTCTGGAGGTACGTATAAATTTGAGGAAGTTCCTGACAAATAATCCACGATTATACCGTCAGCATCTAGTCGAAAATACAAATCAGGCAAAGCGCGAAAAACTGCTTCTAACTCTAAAGTTTTTTGGCGCAACGCTTCCTCGGCGTAGTACCGATCGCTAATATCAAAAATCACCCCGTCCAAATAGCAAACGTTTCCATCTGCGTCAAACACAGGAGAACCCTTATCCCACACCCATTTAACCGTGCCGTCTGCTGCTAGCAAGCGGTATTCCAAGTTATAAGACTCTTTGTTTTCTATGCCTTGCCGAATAGCTGCTTCTACTTTGGCCAAATCTTCCGGGTAAATAATGCTAGCAAAAGTCCGGCATCTCCTGTCCAAAAGCCAAATAAAATCTGTCGCAGGGTAGCCGGTTAATAAGTAAACGGCATCGCTAATAAAATTAGTCGAAAAATCGCATTTCCAGCGATAAACCACTCCTGGAATATTAGCTACCAAAGACCTAAATCTTGATTCACTCCTACGCAAAGCTGCTTCCGATTCATGTCGTTCGGTAATATCGTGAGCAAAAGCTAGCACTGCAAATACATTACCTTCAGCGTCGCGCAGGGGAAGTTTTTGGGTATCAAAAATATGTACTGAACCGTCAGCAATAGTTGCTGGATCGCAGGGATTGTGGATGATTTCGCCGGCCAGTACAGCAGAGTCGTCTGTGCGGAAGCCTCGGATATTTTTGGCGGAATTTCCAAACACGAGATCTTCGGAAAATCCTAACTCTAAATCGCATTTGCCAATTATTTCTTCGACTGTTTTGCCGATCGCTTGAGCGAAACTCCTGTTGGCCAAAATACAGCGAAAATTTTTGTCTTTGGCCAAAATCCAGTCGCTAGTTTTGTCTATTACTGTACGCAGGAGTTGTTCGGAACGTTCGGTTTTTTCCAAAGACGCCTGCAGTTGTAGTTCTAGGCACTTGCGAGCAGTGATGTTTTCAAAAGCAACACCGATGCAGTTGTTGGGTAATGGAAAAGCTTTAATAGAAAAAGCGCGACTTATTCGACCCCCTTCATCGCAGTCAATATCTTCAACTTCTACGGCTTTCTGGGTGCGAATTACCGAAGCAAATGCTTGGGGAATGTTTTTCGATCGCAGGTGGGGAAAAATCTCGTCGATTGTCATTCCCAAAACATCCGCCATTTCTAATCCGGTAAATAGGGTAGCTGCAGGATTGGAGGCGATCGCCCTCAGAGTGCTGTCATCGTCTATATTTTCTAAATGGTAGACGTACAAACCAATTTGCATATTCTCGACAATTTGGTCGTAGAGGCGCACGCTTTCGTCTACCTGCCTGCGTTCGGTAATATCTTCAGTAATCCCCAAAACGTACTGAGGGCGGCCTGCGGAGTCGAGAATTGGCACTTTGCGGGTGTGCAATATTCTCATACCTTTGTGGCGAGTTTGAATCGGCTCTTCGGCTATGTCTTTAACAGTAGATTGGTTGTGCTCACCGGTCAATATTTCCCTGTCTTGAGCAGTAAAAACATCAGCTTGTTCTTTGGGGTAAATATCGTAGTCATTTTTGCCGATCGCCTCTTGAGAAGTAACACCTGCGATCGTTTCTCCCGCTTTATTCCACAGCACAAATTTCAGCGAAGAAGCATCTTTAGCAAAAACTCCCACCGGCAGGTTTTCTACTACGGAATTGAGGAAACCTCTAGCTGATTTTAATTCAGCTTCTGCACGCTTGCGTTCGATGCCTAAAGCAATGACATCCGCAACCGATGCTAAAGTTTCCTGAAAGGGTGCTGTCAGCGGCTGGCAACTGATAATTACCATTACTCCCACCAGCCGTTCTTCGACTATCAAAGGGTAGCCGGCGAAGGTGAGAATTTGCTTGGGGATAGGGCAATTTGTCTGCTTTTGACTGGTGTTTATAATTGCTACTTCGGAACTTTGCTCCTCTGTTGCTTTTGCGGATTCTTCCTCTGGGAGTCCAAAATTGTTCAGTTCAAATCCGCAGTCAAATTCCGGTTTTTGCTGTTTGGCGATCGAGTTAACCTTACTTTCAATAAACCTAGCCCGATCGTCTGTGCGGCTGTATATTCCCGATGCCGCTTGCAATTGGCAAACATTATGTTGAGAGGTGAAAGTCCAAATTTCAGCAGAAGCCACATCAAGATTTCGCACCATTGCCTCGCAGCAGGGAAGCAGGATATCTTCAGGGTGTTTGGTGAGGGCAATACCCACATCGGCTACCATTGCTGTGAGGCGAGAAGCTTGGGCTTTTTCTGTTTCCAACCGTTTGCGATCGGTGATATCTTCCACCAAAGAAAGCACGGTAAAAGTGTCGCCGCTGCGAATAATTGAGTTGAACCAGCGACACCAAATTACCTGTCCGCTTTTAGTATAGTTGCGGTTAATTGAAGTATTGCCGTTGCCAGTGGCTAGTTCGATCTCGATCGCACTTACAGTCTCTCTATCTTCTTCGCAAACCAAATCTAAATCGCCAAACTGCTTGCCCATCATATCATCGGCTGTCCAGCCAAAGATTTCTTCGGCGCGTTTCGACCACTGAACTATCCGAAAATCTTCATCCCAGCCCACCATTGCCAGGGGACTGTTAGCTGCATTCAACCACAGTAAATGGTTCGATCGGCGTAACTGTTGAGTTTTCTGCTGCTGCCAGCGGTAATGCCTGGTGATATCTCTACCGACGCCCAAAACCCGCATCTGCTTGCTAGAGGCATCCACCGCTGGCGTGTAAGCAGTTTCGTAAATTTTAATCCCGCCGTCTGCCGTCGTCACCTCATGAATTGCCAGCCGTTTTTCCCCGGTAATAAATACTTGTTGCAGGCAAGAATCAATCTGCGAGATTATATTTTTGACAGCAGCATTATTGGGATATAATTTTAATAGTTCCTGATTAGTTTTGTTGACTATTTCAGCCGGCTCTAATCCCATCCAAGCCGCAGCGACTGGATTGATCGATAGGTAATTTTGCTGTCGATCGCACTCTAGGAAAGCATCAACAGAGTTAGAGAAAAAAGACTGAAACGAGTTGATAACTTCCTGCATGGGTATTTTTTCATGAGAAAAGCTTAGTATTGTGGAAACCTCGTGTCTAAAGACCGATCGAGGAAACACGCAT
This sequence comes from Microcoleus sp. S13_C5, assembly GCF_036700845.1. Taxonomy (NCBI): domain Bacteria; kingdom Bacillati; phylum Cyanobacteriota; class Cyanophyceae; order Oscillatoriales; family Microcoleaceae; genus Microcoleus; species Microcoleus sp. S13_C5. The sequence goes on along the minus strand of NZ_JAUBPR010000041.1, from coordinate 32,257 downwards.
CAGGCAGTTTTAACCGCCTGGAATATTGATTATTGCTACAGGGGGCTACTTGGTCACTTGGTACTTTTATGATCTACTTTCAACGGAACAATTACCGTTTCAAATATTTCACGCGCGATCGCATAGCAGCTTGGGCTTACACCCATATTTTTGATAACGTAATCAGTTAAGACGATAGCTGGTCAACTCTCTCTTTTGATTAGGGCATAAAGCCCCATCTCTTCGGAGAGGGGTGCTGACTTGGTTAAGCTGTAAAATTTTCCTAAAGTTAGTTTAACCCACTCAAATCTTTTTGGGCACTTTACTACTGCGTTTCCCGGTGCAATTTTCGGCGCTGTTCCCTATAATACAAAAATTTTAAAGAAATAGTATTTTTGGGAATATAGCTTAATTAGAGCAGGTGCTCTTTTTTTAAACCAGACCCAGCGGAGACAAAAGCGAGATGGAGAGACCCGGAGACGGGGAGGTGGGCAGAGGTTAATCCACAACCTGCGATAAAAATGCTTAAGAAATGCCGCACAGCTTACCGATTCGCAATTCCCAATTCCCGATTCGCAATTCCCGATTCCCAATTCCCAATTCGGTAATCAGAAAGCGGTTTGGCAGTACGCGCAGCAAAGAACGCAACCCGTCCAAAGCCATGTAACATAAAGATTGCGATATTTTTAATATGTAATATGGAACTATTAGATACCTTGATTGTGGGTGCAGGTATTAGCGGTTTGAGTTTGGCGCACGCACTTCACAAGGAAGCAACGAGTGCATCGCCGCTGAAAATTTTAGTCGCTGAGAGTCAGGGACGTGTGGGCGGGAACATCACCACTGTGACAGCAGATGGGTTTCTCTGGGAGGAGGGCCCGAACAGTTTTTCGCCGACGCCAGAATTGATGAAGTTGGCTGTGGATGTGGGATTGAAGCAGGAGTTGATTTTTGCCGATCGCAAATTGCCTCGTTATGTTTATTGGCAAAAAAAGCTGCAACCGGTGCCGATGACTCCACCGGCGATGATTCAGTCTCAGTTGTTGAGTTTTCCAGGGAAACTGCGGGCGTTGTTCGGGGCTTTGGGGTTTGTGGCGCCGGCAATGGGCGCTGGACTTTCGCAGCAGCGTGACGAGGAAACTGTTTCTCAATTTTTCCGCCGTCATCTGGGGACGGAAGTGATGCAGCGGTTGGTGGAACCTTTTGTTTCTGGGGTTTATGCGGGCGATCCGCAACAACTTAGCGCGGCGGCGGCTTTCGGCCGGGTAGCAAAGATGGCTGATCTGGGTGGCGGGCTGATGGCGGGGGCGCTGCTTTCTGCTAGGAAAAGACCGAAGCAAATGCCTGCAGACCCGAATGTTCCTAAAACTAGGCCGGGGGAATTGGGTTCGTTCAAACAGGGGTTGAAGGCTTTGCCAGAGGCGATCGCTGCTCAATTGGGCGATCGAGTGAAACTCAACTGGCACTTGACTCGCCTCGATCGTACAGAACGCGAAACTTACATTGCTGTATTCTCGACGCCCAACGGACAGCAGGAAGTTGAGGCGCGTACCGTGGTTTTGACAACGCCCGCTTATGTTACAGCCGGTTTGTTGCAGCCTCTGCAACCGGAAGTTAGCAGCGCTTTACAAGCTTTTACTTATCCTACGGTTGCCTGCGTTGTATTAGCATATCCGCAGTCTGATGTCAAGGGTAAATTAGTAGGTTTTGGAAATTTAATTCCGAGGGGGCAGGGAATTCGCACTCTGGGGACGATTTGGACATCAAGTTTATTTGCCGATCGCGCGCCTGCTGGGTGGCAGACTCTCAGCAGTTACATCGGCGGGGCTACTGATTCGGAAATTGGCAATCTCGACTCAGAACAAATCGTTCGGGAGGTACACCGAGATTTGTCTCGGATTTTGCTGAAGCCAGATGTGCCACAGCCCAAAGTTTTAGCGGTGAATGTGTGGAAGCGAGCAATTCCTCAATACAATTTGGGGCATTTCGATCGCCTGCAACAAATAGATCGAGGTTTGAAATCTTTGCCTGGGGTGTATTTGTGCAGCAACTACGTTGGCGGCGTGGCTTTGGGAGATTGCGTGCGAAGGGGTTTTGATCGTGCACGAGAAGTGGGCGAGTATTTGCAGAACAAACAATCAGATACTCGATCTGAATGATTGTGTGGGGAGGGCGGGTTTACAAATATCGAGTATGTTAATCCGAGATATTGGTGAACCCGCACCTACAGCCTTCTGCCTTCATATCCGATGCCCAATGCCGAATGTTACTAGGTTGTGGGTTCAAACTTGTAACCCACCCCCCTGACGGTTTGAATCATCGAAATTTGAGTGGCATCTGGTTCAATTTTGCGGCGAATTTGACCTATATGGACATCCACCACGCGATCGGCTCCTACATACTCGTAGTCCCACACTTCATGCAGCAATTCCGATCGCCTCCATACGCGACCGGGTTTGCTGGCCAAACAGTACAGCAGGTCGAATTCTAAAGCAGTCAAAGCAACTATCTGACTACCGAGAATTACCTCGCGGCGGACCGGATCTATTAGTAGCTCTCCAAAAGTAAGAGTTTGTTGTTCGGCGGGAGTAACAATGCGTTTGCGCTTCAAAATTGCTGCAACGCGAGCTCCAATCTCTACAAGACTAAAAGGTTTAGTAATGTAGTCGTCAGCACCTTCGGCAAACCCTTTCATTTTGTCAGCTTCATCGGTTCGGGCAGTCAGCATCAACACAAACACGCCCGTGCGTCTTTGCATTTCTTGACACAGTTTGTAGCCAGTTGTATCAGGTAAATTTACATCTAGAACTACTAAGTCAGGATTGAGTTGCTCAAATAATTCCAGACCAGTCTGACCGTCCTCACCAGACTCAACTTGATAACCTTGCTGGCTCAAAAAACGGTGAATTAAATTTCGGATTGCCGGGTCGTCATCAACCACAAGGATTTTTACAGGGGCCATGACCACAAGTTTGCTTGAAGAATTAGGCAAGAATATTCAGCCATAATAATAGAAAACTGGATACAAATCTCGAAAAAATTGAGCTTTTAATAGTTATAGCCCTATTTATAACCTACGCAAAATTTCAGGCAATAAATCTCCAGGAACTTTGGATAAGGCTAAATTTTGGCCGGGCAGCCCACATTCACTATAGAAAGCTCTAATCGTTTTGACAATATAGCTCAATGCTGTTTGCCGGGAATCAGCAGCTTGGGAGTTTGCCGCGGCTTGCAAGTTGAGTTTATCCCCATATGTTAACCCTTTGTCATTGAGATGTTGTCCCCATTCGGCACACACTTGCAACTGGTGGTGCAGTGCTGCTTCTAGATGGCTTGTCTGTGCGACTTTATTAGTGGCGAAATCTGGGTCGGTGGCTAGTTGATAGTGGGCTAGTCCGAGATTGTTGCGGGCGGCCAAGGCGTCAAAGGTGAGTTGGGTGCGATCGAGCTCTCCGGCGATATCGAGGGCGGCTTCGTAGGCGGTAATCGCCTGTTGCAATGATTCCGTCCGCGCCTGTTTCTGCTGAAACTGGTTCGCCAAATGCCAATAAGCGGTACCGAGATTGTTGTAGGTGGCGGCGGCTGCTGCGGGTACTAATTCTCGGGTGCGATATTTCAATGCTTCACGGTAGGCGGAAATCGCCCTGACTAGCAGGGGTTCTGAGGGTTCGTGCTGGGCGAGGTTCCAGCAGGCGGTACCGAGGTTGTTTTGCACTCCGGCATAGTTGAGGGGTTCTCGTTCGGGACTGTAACAAGAGAGGGCTTGGGTGTAAGCTGCGATCGCGCTTTTGAGATATACGATCGGCTCACCATCTTGGGCTAAATTCCAGTATGCTGTCGCCAAATTATTCTGAGCAGCAGCGTACTGCTGGGGCTCCACGGCGGGGTCTAGATCCAGCAGCGCTTGTTGGTAAGCTGCAACTGCTTGCTGCAAGTTCTCTGTCTTGTCTCGATAGCGGGCTAAATCTGCCGAGGCGATGCCCAAATTTTTGTTTAATCTAACGCGGGTTTGGGGTACGGTTTCGGCATCTGTTCGGTTCAAACCTTCAAGGTAGAGGGCGATGCTGCGTTCAAGGCTGGATACCGGATCTGAGGTGTTGAGGGCATTGGTGCGATCGCGCGACAGCATCCAGTAGAGAGTACCGAGATCGTTGAGCAAATCGGAAATTGGCGGTAGGCTGTTGGACTCCGGGGCGTACTGAGTTAAATTTTGTGTCAATTGGGCAATCAGCCGCGCGCATTCCTCAGTTAGTGGTTGATTTTGCTGCGAGTTGGTATCAACTTCGAGATATGCAATCACTTGTTCGATCGCACGAATGGCGATTGTCAGGTTTTGCTCTGAAACATCTCCGCCCAGAATGCGATCGCGGTAGTAATTCCCCAAACTGTGATAAGCCAAAGCCAACGCTTCGCAAGAACACTGATGTTCTTGCAGCAGTTCGATGTATTGCAGAGTTTGCAGCGGCAGAAAATTCTCCTCTGATGTGGCATCATTTTCTGCTTCCAACTCCTCAGAGGCGGCAGCTAGCACCAAATCTGCCAGTTGGACGGATTTAGAATCTGGCGCTGGGGACGGGGGAGGGGAAATTGGGGATTGTTCGTCCTCTGTCAGTTGGACGGATTTAGAATCTGGCGCTGGGGACGGGGGATAGGAAATTGGGGATTGTTCATCGGGAATTGGGGATTGTTCATCGGGAATTGGGGATTGTCCAGACAAAGAAGATATTAAAAGTTTGTTGCCAAAGTCTCCGCTGTCCCGCAAGTTTCGCAAGTCTCCTGAGTTCCCGAAGTCATCAAAGTGCCCGAAGTCTCCCTTAGCTGGAGTTGGTTCGCCTTCAAACTCAAATACTCCGGTTCGCCAGTGCCAAAATTCTGGGGCCGATTGCTCGATCGAACTTAGCCAGGGGCGCGACACCCACAGCAATAGAGTAGACTCGCACATTTGCAGGTTTGCTTCGATGTCTCTCAAATAGCTCAGGAACGACCACTGCACGGCTGCTGACTGCCTGGTCAGGTGTTCTGCCCCGAGAATTTGAAATCCCGGCAAACGGCTGTAGCTGCCTCTGTTTTGCGGCGGTGGGTGTTGGGTCAGCCACGCGGCGATCGAGCCCCAAGGATTTGGCTCGCTCAAGTCGAGTTCCAAACTGACAAATCGGGGGTAGTCGATCGGGGAGCGAGGATCTGAGCCTGCGCTCTCTGCGGCTAATTCTGTCTGCAACCGGGCTGCCAGACAGTCCCGCAAGCACAAGTCGTCGCAGGCTGCGATAAAAATTTGACGGCGTAAATTGAGGTCGATCGCCTGTTTCAAGCGTTGGTAGATCAGCTTGTTCGAGCTAGAAACTTTTTGGGAAGGAATAGACATCAGGATCAGCCGATTTTAGATTTTAGATTTTAGGTTTTAGGTTTTAGATTTTGGATTGTAGATTTTAGATTGTAGAGTTGAGAGTTGAAATCTCGATCGCTCATACCTCACAACTAAGCCCCGAAGGCAGTCAATCGCACCAGTGATGACTAAAGGATTGTGGATTTTCAATTGGCAATTTTATGTGGGTGACTAACCCGTGTGATTAAGTGCAACCCAAGTCCCTGAACCCGACAGCCAAGAGGAAAACACCAAATTTATGCTCGTCTTATTTAGCTTTCCAGCTCGCTCGGCACGCTTCAGGATTGTCGCAACTCCCTGCTTTGTATTGAAACACAAAAACCATGTTTCCTTGGGAAAGGAAAACATGGTTTCTCGAAGGATTATTTAAAATTGCGATTTGAAGCAGCTTTGAGTCTCAGGCCAGTTTTCAGACGGAGGCAGCCACGTACACCAAACCGGCGACTAACATGGCTGCTGCAATACCCATGATGATGTAGTTGCGTTGCTGATTTTTGTTGGGAGGTACGGCTTCATACACCTTCGGCTCTTTAGCAAAGTTGTTCAGGCGTCCATCGTCATCTTTGATGTAAGGCATCAGTCACAATCCTTAATATTTTTGATGTTTACAACTCTACCAAAAAAGCGCCCAGGAAAATTCAGGAATTTATTTGGATGTGACAGTGCCTGTTTGCGGAGAAGAGGCGATCGCGTAATCTTTGATCGGCATTCTGCCTGCTAAGTACGCCATCCGCCCCGCTTCTGCTGCCATTCCCATTGCTTTTGCCATTGCCGGGGAATTTTGGGCATTGGCGATCGCGGAATTAATCAACAGTGCATCGGCTCCCATTTCCATTGCTCGGGCTGCTTCGCTGGGCGTCCCGATCCCCGCATCGACAACCACAGGAACATTTACCGTGTCAATAATTATTTGAATGTTGGCCGCATTGTTGATCCCTTGTCCTGAACCGATGGGCGAACCTAAAGGCATAACTGTCGCACAACCGACTTCTTCGAGGCGTTTTGCCAGCAGGGGATCGGCATTGATGTAGGGCAAAACGGCAAAACCTTCTTTTACTAATTGTTCTGCGGCTTCCAAAGTGCCGATCGGATCTGGCAGCAAATATTTAGCATCAGGAATCACTTCTAATTTGACAAAATTATTGTCTTCTTGCCCTAGAAGTTTCGCCATTTCCCGACCTAAACGAGCTACTCTAATTGCCTCATCCGCAGTTTGACAACCAGCAGTATTTGGCAGCATCCAGATTTTAGTCCAATCGAGAGCCTCTGCCAATCCTTCATGACCGGGAGCATTTGTTTGCACTCGCCGCACAGCTACAGTAACAATTTCGCACCTGCTAGCGTTGACACTTTGCTGCATTTCTGCGATGCTGCGATATTTTCCCGTCCCCGTCATCAAGCGAGAATGAAAAGTTTTGCCGGCAATAATTAGAGGTTTGTCTAAAGGTGGCGTTGCTGTGTCTACTGGATAGCCAAAAATGCTGTATTCAAGTGCCTCTTCCCACTGTGTTCGGCCACCCATCATCTCTTCAAGCTTCCAACCTTCTTCTATTGTTAGATCGTCGTGGCTAACAGCATATAAAATTTGCCCTACAGTAATTAATTTAGCATCTCGCGGCATATTGTTCTGCAATCCCCGGGCTACAATCTCTTTAAATTCGCTGAAATGATCTTCCATTGTTCCACTCTTCCCGTGTGATGATTTGAATTTGTTCGCTATTAAAAACAAAAAATATTTTTTGAATTTGCTTTTCGGTATCCCAAAACAGAGCTTGTTTGATGCCAGCGTTGATTTTCCCGACATCATAATTTTCTCGATTGATGTGAAAAACAACGGCTGATGCACCTTGTTTTTTGGATCTACTGATGCCTTCTTGCACTCGGTCTCTGATGTTTTGAGTCTGTTCAGTCAACTCCTTAAATTCGCAAATCTCACCGTCAATCTCAGCGTCTGGCGTTCTCACACCTTCTGCTGCTTGCTCGCTCAACATTCTAACTCTCTTCCCTATTTTAGCCAAAACTTCAGCAAGAAAGATTTCCGAATTATTAAGATTATGTTGTGGGTGAATTAGCACAAATCCGCCAGCTATCTCATCAAAATAATATCGCCGATATTCTGGTTCTGCATTTTCGTAGATGGCTCTGCTTGTTTCGATATATTCTGAATTCACCGTTACTATACTCTCAATGGACTCCGAGCGGGTAGAGTTAAAGGTATGAAAGCAACTGTTGAGCAACTGGCTAAAATTGGAATATTTACCAGCTTAAACCAAACTGAATTAGAGCGATTGCAAGAACATACAGCAATTCGGACTTATCAACAGGGAGAAGTTGTGATGTATGAGGGCGATCGCATCCCCGAAAAATTATACACTCTTTTGAGCGGTTCTCTGCGGGTTGCAAAAACAGCGGCGGCGGGCAAAGAAACAATTCTCCGCACTTTATTTCAGGGAGATATTTTTGCCGCACCTGCTTTGCTAGGCAACGGCATTGCCCCCGCAACGGTGACAGCAGAAACTGATGTGCAAGTTCTTACCACAGAACGGGAAGTTTTGCTAGCAGCTATTCGGGAAAATCCCGAGATTGCTTTGCGAATATTGGCGGTTTTCAACCAGCGGTTGCAGCAACTGCACGAGACTGTGCACGGGTTGGTGTCGGAAAGGGCGATCGTGCGGCTGGCCCGATTTATTCATTACTTTGCCGTCGAGCAAGGTACGAAGATTGCGGATAATAGTGTATGTTTAGAGAAACGTTTTCCCTACTATCAAATTGCTCGCAGCATTGGGATTACCTACGAAGAATGCGTGCGGTTATTTAAGAAACTCAAGCCGTTTGTCTCCTACAGTCGAGGCGGTAAAATTATTGTATTGGATTGGGAAAAATTGGAGGATATCGCCTCTGGAGATGAAATAGACTAAATGTTAAAATTCCAATTTTTGTACGGGCGGGTTTCACAAACAATATTTTACTGCCACTCACTATTATATAAACCCGCCCCCACAACCCGTGAATCGGGGCGAGTTTATCAGATTATTGATTTGCGGCAATTATGGTTGGTAAAATTCGCTCCTACAGAATAATGATGGCATTAATGAGGCTCAGAAAGTGTCAATATAAATGCCAAATTTTGTTCAGCTTTCAAAGCGTGGAGAGCGCGGGCGGGCAGAAAAACAAACACCCCCGGTTCCAAGACAATATCTTTGCCTTCTAGAGTCAAAATCCCCTTTCCTTCGATGACATTAACTGTAGCATTGCGCGGCGAAAAGTGTTCTGCAACTTCGCTACCTGCAGCCAGACAAAGTAAATTGTACTGACAATTATTGTCTTTGATTAAAACTTTGCTCGACACTCCGGCGGCGGGATATTCAATTGTGTCTCGGAGTTGGATAGCTGAGGATTGTAGCGGTAAAAGAGTAGTAGTCATAGTTTTTGACAATTAATTATTTTGGTCACAAGCCTTGAATTTATCAGAGGCTTCACTTTCTTCAATCGAAAATCGAAAATCGAAAATTGATTGACTCGGTTAAGATGGCTTTTTTGCAGAGATAACGATGTAGCCTAAATCCTGTTGGTAATGCTGGAAAACTCGACGCATTGCTAAGATACGATCGCGAATTTGCGATCGACTTAATATATTCCACAAAATCCGCACAGTACCCACAAACCCTTCATCTTGCAGCATTCGCGACAAGTTGAGGAGCCCCATCGCCCCGGTTTGACACTTTTCTACTTGCAAACCAGCGTTTTGGCAAACAGCAATCCAGCCAGACTCAGACAAAGGCGTTGAATTAACCCGAATCACTTCTGATAAAGCTTTGTGAATTTCAGATTCTCGGTTTCTAGCTAAAAGTTCGTGAGAGAGAAACTTGCCGCCTGGTTTTAAACGATCGCAAATTCCCGATACAATTTTAGCTTTCCCTGACGGCGACTGCATTGTCAGGATAGCTTCAGCCAACACCCAATCAAACTGTTGCGAAATCCGATCCAAGTGAAAAATATCTCCTTCCACAATTTCCACTCGCTCGCTCAAACCGGCTGCTGCAACATTAGCACGAGCGCGGGCCACACTCTCGGGATTTTTCTCAACTCCCACTACTTTTACGCCAAAACGTTTAGCAAGGGCGATCGAACTATATCCAAAACTAGCAGCCAACTCCAAAACAGTCTCCCCAGGCTGAAAATCGGCCCATTCAAATAACTGTTCCGTAGCAAGTTTCCCCCCCGGCCTCAACATTTTCTTACCCGCCGCGGCCAGAACTTCATGTCCGGGTGCAGTCTTCAAATTGAGAGCAGTATTGGTCATTAAATTGACCTCCTATTTAACCTTACTCTCAGTTTGCCAAATTCTCCCAAATCTTTCTATGATCTAGCTCATATTCAAATTATCCTAAGCTGACGCACCCTACAATATCAGGAATTATACCATGTCCGCCCCTCAACAATTCGGACTGTTTTTGATTGCCAACAATGCTTTCAGTCGAAAGCACAAAACCCGTACTCGTTGTAGTAGAACTTATTTCTGTTAATCCTGCAACCGAATTCGCTTTAAGAAACAATTTTCTCATTGCGCTCTTTAAAACATTGCCGCAACACAGAAACAGGCACCTCCTTCAATTGACCCGCTCGCACAAATTCAGCATAAGTATCAGCCTCTATTGCCTGCAAATCCCCTTGGAGTTTGTCGATAGTCATCTCCTGCAGTTCAGGAGATCGATCGTACATTCGATTGATTTCTGCTTGCAGCAAGTTTAATTTTTCTTGAAGCTGACTCACGAGATGATTGGAAAACTTAGGCTCGATTTTACGATCGCCCGATACTTCAGATAGATACTTGACAACCCGGTTGAGAGCAACACGTTGGGCGATCGCCTCCTGATACTGCTGGCGCAACTCCTGGTTGCTCAACAACCCCAATTTTTCCAGCAGCGCCTTGGTGGTTAAACCTTGTACTAGCAGCGTAAATAAAACTACGCCAAACACGATCCCAATAATTTTGTCCCGCTCTGGGAAAACCTCCGGCACGCTCAAAGCTAAAGCAATCGATACAGAACCCCGCAATCCTCCCCACCAAATCACAGTTCTATCGGCTAATGAAATTTCAGATTTTGCCAACCTATTGCTCAACCATCCTAAACCAAAAATAGCGATCGCTCGTGTCACAAACATCGCCGCCACAGTTATGCCAATCACTCCTAAATTCGCTTGCAAACCAGCAAAACTAATCCGATCGCCAATCAGCAGAAACATGATCGAATTTACAAAAAACGCCACAAAATCCCAAAATTGTGTTACCGCCAGTCTGGTACTGGGTTGCATACCGATACGAGAGCCGAAATTTCCAAATATCAAGCCCATCACCACCACACCAATCACCCCAGAACCGCCTAAATCCTCCACAATTATATAAGTGCCGTAGGCGGAAACTAAGGTTAACGATTGCTCCACCAAAGGTAAATCAAACCGTTGGGTGAGATAGGATATCCCAAAACCGATCGCACTCCCGACAGTAATCCCAATTCCCACAAAAGCTAAGAAACGCCCCACCAGAAATGGGATGCCAACTTCATCCGTCCCTAAAGAAAATCCCACCAAAAAACTAAAGGCAACAACAGCAATGCCATCATTAAATAAACTCTCTCCCTCCACCAGCAAAGCTAGGCGTTTTTCAACTCCCAGTTCCCGGAACAATGCAATAACTGAAACAGGATCTGTAGCAGATATACTAGCTCCTACCAAAAGGGCGATTCCTAAAGAAACTCCAGCTATTTGGTTGAGAGCAAAAGCCACGCCAGCAACGGAAATAACAACACCCAAAACCGCATAAAGAGCGATCGGCACTAAATCCCGCTTGAGTTTAGACCATTCGAGATTCCAAGCAGCTTCAAACAAAAGAGGCGGCAAAAAAATCAACAGAATCAGTTCGGGCGAGAGCGACACCAATCGCACATCTATAAAAGCCAAACCCAACCCGACAATTACTAAAAGCAGCGTGTAGGGAATTTGGCGCAACCAGCCCCATAGTTGCGGCAGAATCGCCACACTTAAGGAAACTAATAGCACTAAAAGAAATTTCTTCAGATTGCCCTCGATAGTCGCTTCGTTAATTAGAGTTTCTGGGGTCATATAATTAGGAATAAAATAGTTAAGGCTTCGGTTTCGAGCGAGACTTATTCAGCGTCGAGCGCCGCACTTCTTCCACTTGACTGACTTGAAAAATTAGGGTAAATGGTTGACCCATTTCTTTTTCGACAAATGCTTCTAAAAGCTGCACCTGTTTGGGTGTCAAAGCTTCGCTGCTGCGAACATTCAGACGCACTTCCGGCGGTTTAGTCAACCAGTTAGTATCAGTTTTAATCAGTTCCACCCGTTGAAAAGTGATAGTTCGGTTTAGCAACGCCCGCTTCAGACTGGCTTCGAGTTGCGCTTGCTCGATCAATTCCGCAAAACTCACGCCCAGAGGAATCACAAGTATAGCCGTCAATGCTAGCGCCCACAAGAGGGCTTTACCGGCGCGATGCAGGGGGGTGTAGCCGGCCATTAAAGAGGTCAGCATACAGGAAAGAGTAATTCCCAGCAAATTAGTAAGATACAGGAGGCTGGCTCCCAAACTGAGGGACCAATTAGCTTGAGACAAGCCTAAACCTATAACACAAATTGGCGGCATGAGAGCCACGGCGATCGCAGTTCCCGCCAGAGTAGCAGAAACTTTGGGCTGAACTTTCGCATAGCCGCTGATTCCCCCAGCGGCGATCGCAATTCCTAAGTCTAGTAATGTAGGTTTAGAACGAGCTAGAACTTCGCTCCCAAAGTCGGGAAGTTGTACCAAAGCGCCCAAAAAATAAGCTAGAAAAATTGCTAGCAGCGTCCCGACTGCTAATGCAATTAAACCTTTGCGGAAGAGGAGAACGTTACCTTCTACCGCTCCAAATGCTAACCCTCGGATTGGCAACATCAGAGGCGCGATGATCATAGCACCGATGATGACGGCCGCACTGTTGGCAAGCAGTCCAAAGGTAGCGATTATACAGGAGCCGAGAATTAAGACTAGATAGTCAATATCTAGGGTTGATTCTTCCAACAAGTCAACTCGTATTTTCTTTAAATGCTCTCGAGGAATCCTGCTCCTGGTGAAATATTTAAGACGGTCTCGAATATTGTTGAGCAAAATAATCTCCTTAAGTCGAGGGATTGTATCCCTGTGCAGGTGCAGTCAGTCGATTTTAGATTTTAGATTTTAGATTTTAGATTTACTCCACAAATTTTAGATTTTAGATTTTAGATTTTAGATTTACTCCACTGATGAATCGGGGAGCTTGAACAATAGTCTAAAATTTGCGGTGGCTCACGGCAAGTCGGGGGCTTGTATCCCTATGCAGGTGCAGGCAAAAGAATCAAAATCCCAGCCAGCAAGTTTTCGAGGATGTCCCGGAGTTCTAAAGCAATTGCCTCGCCACTAATACCCACCAGTTGAATCAAATCCCCTGCCTTGAATGACGGGATGGCAGTGAATAACGCGATCGGCAATAATTGATTTATAATCAAGATATCTACTCCACCCCAATAATACCGAATTATGCTCGCAGAAGCAAACGCGACACTTTGGCCTAGTCTAATTACTGTTTCAGCATTAATTCTCTACTTCGTTGTTACCATCAACGTCGGCAGAGCTAGATTCAAATACAAAATTTCTCCCCCGCAGGTGACAGGAAACCCAGACTTTGAGCGAGTGTTGCGAGTTCAGCAAAATACCTTAGAGCAAATGATTATATTTTTGCCATCGTTGTGGCTGTTCTCGCAATTTATCAGCCCAATTTGGGGGGCGGGTATCGGCGTAGTTTGGATAATTGGACGCATTTTGTTTGCTTGGGGTTACTATCAAGCTGCCGAAAAAAGAGCTGCAGGATTTGGCATTAGTACATTAGCTACTTTAGCTTTACTTGGTGGTTCCTTAACAGGCATAATTATGTCGCTGCTGAAGGTTTGATCGTAGCTTCGGATCGACATAATTGTTTTTCTACTGGTTTCCAGGCTCTGCCTGGGAACCAGTTAAATGTAATAAATGTTAGGAGTAAATATGTCAGAAACCAACAAACCCGTATTTGAAATTAACCCGCAACTTTTTCAGCAGCTTGTCGAGTGGCAAGAAAAACTTGAACGAGAAGATGAATTAGCAAGCGAGTCAGAAAACGAGAAACCAACTGAGGTAATAACTCCTCGAGACAGTGATGAACAGCATTCTCAAACAGATAATTTCTAGCTGGTGGCTAGCAGCATCTTTGGGATTTCCGGCTGCTGTATCGGCTCAATTGCTGACACCTAACCAAATTCAGCAAGTCAATAGCGGTTTGTTTCGTTCTAACTCTCAAGATTTCTTTCAGCAAGGAAATCGCCAACTGGAAAGGGAAATCGCAACTTTGTTGCAAAAAAATGTCGCTTCCGAAGGCAAGATTTTGGAGATTGATGAAAAATTGCGCTCTCAGCTTTGCAGTCAAGAAGTTAGAATATCCTCGCGCAATTTAGACAGAGTAAATGCTGCTCAGCTTGCCAGTTTTAAGGCAAAATTAAAAGAGATTTGCAGGCAAAAATTAAAATAAAAGTGAGGTTGAAATCAAAGTTTTAGCGTTGATGGATAAACAAGCAATGACCCAATTGAAACTAGCCATGCTGGAAGCGGAAACTGCCGCTCAATTGGCGGCGATTATTATTGATTACACTCATGAGGAAATGATGCTAGTTTTTGATGAGCTAGAATGGAAACAGCAGGCTAGAATTAAGGATATTTGGAAGACAGTTGGAGGGCTTGCACATCTATAAAGTCGCAGATCCCGGAGCCGGACACGGCAATGCCGTGTCCGGCTCCGATATCGCGTACAATCTATCTCTAGCCCTACTTTTTAGCCAGCGATTCGAGGCATAATTGGCGGAAATGATCGCCCCGTTGCTCGAAGTTTTGGTATTGATCGAAGCTAGCACAGGCTGGGGAAAGCAGCACTACTTTAGCGTTGTTCTGTTTGCCTAATTCTGCTGCTCGCGGGATGGCTCGTTCCATTGTTTCGACAATTTCCCAAGCGTTGTAATTTGCTTGTTCGAGCCGATCGGCAAAAATACCTGCCGCATCCCCAATTAGCAACACCCCAGCAGCTTTCGCCTTGATTGTATCAATCCATGCGCGATCGTCCCCTTCTTTGGCGTCGCCGCCCGCAATTAAAATCGCCGGTGCGCTTACAGAAGCCAACCCGACTTGGGCGGCGTCATAATTAGTAGCTTTGCTGTCGTTGATGAAATCTATGCCTTCCCAAGTGCAGATGTGTTCGAGGCGGTGCGAAACTCCGGGGAATTTAGCGATCGCCCGGGCGATCGCACTTTTATCTATCCCCGCCAAATTAGCCGCAGCCACCGCCATTAACAAATTCTGCAAATTGTGTTCTCCCACCATCCGCAAAGAATTAGCAGGCAGAATTTTCTCACTTTGAGCTATTACCCAACCGTTTTCGATGTATGCTCCAAAAGTGCGATCGCCCAACAGTTCTTTTTCACCTTTGACACTCGTCCAACACGCATCCGGCCAAACGTCAACTCCTTGTTGCCACAAACAAGGATCGTCGCCGTTAATTACTTGCAATTCAGACTTTTTCAGCAAATGCGCTTTAATGTTGTAGTAATTTTCTAAAGTTTTGTGTCGGCTGAGGTGATCCGGTGTCAAAGTCGTCAAAACTCCGATGCGCGGCGCTACAAACGGCGAGGATTCTATCTGATAGCTGCTGATTTCTGCGATTACCCAATCCGGCTGTTTTTCTGCTAAAGCTAATTCGCACGCAGCATACCCAATATTGCCGCAAGCGGGAGCGTAAAGCCCGGCCTCTTCAAAAATAGCAGCAATTAAAGCAGTAGTAGTAGTTTTGCCGTTAGTCCCGGTAATTCCCACCCAAGGAGATTTGAGGTAACGCCACGCGAGAGCCATTTCTCCGATTGTTTCAATGCCTAACTCTCTGGCGCGCACTAATGCTGGACTGTCCCAGGGAACGCCCGGACTTACTACTATTAATTCTATAGATTCGACTGGTTCAAAAGATTTACCTAACTCCACATGAATTCCTTCGTTAGCGAATTCCTGTTGCTGTTCGAGCAAATTTGGGGAAGATGAGCGATCGCTCAGCGTTACTTCCCATCCTTCGCGTTTTAGCAGTCTTGCGGCGGCAATTCCTGATTTTCCTAGTCCAATGATATGAGCTATCGGCATAATTTGTGTGTGTGATGGAGCGAACTTCCCTGGTTTTATAAGTTTATATCTTAACCTTGAATTGGTTGTTGACTATTGGCCATTTTGCTTATTTTTTAAGAGAGCGATCGAGCTCTGCTGATAATCGCCCACTTCGGCAACAATCCTAATAGATTTACTCGTTTTATTCGTAAACTTTAATGTTATGCCGATCCAGATTTTTAAGAAGTACGTTTCTCAAGTTGTTTTGCCTGCAGGCCCGCTCGTTTTCCCCAAGCGCGCCAGGGGTTGAAAACCCCTGTCTAAGAACTAAAGCCAGTTAAAACTGACTGCAAAGTTTGGTATGTGTGGGTTTCAGTCCTCATAGCGAGGACTTTCGCTTTGAGACGGGGGTTTCAACCTCCGGCGGACTGAAAAGTTTGGTATGTGTGGGTTTCAGTCCTCATAGCGAGGACTTTCGCTTTGAGACGGGGGTTTCAACCCCCGGCGGACTGAAGCGGAGGTTTTCCATCCCCGGCGGACTCAAATCTTGTCAATTTTAACTTTTGACGATCGCCCCAAAGTCAGCCAACACCCGCGCGTGATTCCGCAACAGCCCCAGTAAATTCAACCGATTTCGCTTAATTTCCGGGTCAGAATCCATCACCAAAACGCTTTCTGGCCCGTCGAAAAAACTGCTGACAGTTGGAGCAATTTCCGTCAAACTATCTACTAACTGCTGGTAATTCCGAGTTTGTTTGGATAGCAGCGTTTGCGGCACTAACTGCACTACTGCATCGTAAAAAGCTTGTTCAGACGACTTTTGAAATAACTCCGGTTTCACCGCCGCTTTTGGTTCCAATTCTATTTTATCCAAAGATCCTTGAGCCGCCAAACGAGTTGAACGATTGACTGTTTCGTAAATTAGATCCAAAGTCTGGTTATTGCGGATTTCTTGCAAAAAAAGCGCTCTTTCCAGTGCGTCCAACAAATCTCTCAATGCTCGTTCAGTATATTCTGGGTCGTTTTCTCCCAAAACTGCATTTACCAAATCGTAATCTACATTTTTTTCTTCTTCCAACAAAGTCCTAATTCTTTGTAAGAAAAACTCGTATAACTGCGATAGCAACTCCGCCGGTGTTTCTGGGCGTGCTGCGGTAAATTCGGCAACAACTTCTGCGAGCAACTTGTGCAAGTTGACTGGCAACTGAGCCGCCCAAATAATGTTAATTATTGCATTGGCTGCGCGGCGCAAAGCGAAGGGATCGGATGAACCAGTCGGCAACATTCCCAAACCAAAGATGCTGACTAATGTATCTAATTTGTCTGCTATTGCGACAACTTGACCTGTGAGAGTTTGCGGCAAATTGTCGCCCGCGCCTTTGGGCAAATAATGTTCAAAAATCGCTGTGGCTACTTCTTCCGATTCGCCACTTGCTAAGGCGTATTTCTGCCCCATGATTCCTTGCATTTCGGGAAGTTCGTAAACCATTTGGGTTACGAGGTCTGCTTTGCAAAGTAAGGCTGCTCTTGCTATGTAAGTTTGTTCTTCGCCTGTGATTTGCAGTTGATTGGCGATGAGGCTGGCAATCTTGCACAGACGATCGACCTTGGCGCGCACTGTCCCCAAATCTTCCTGGAAAGTAACTTTTTCCAACTTTGGCAAATAATCTTCTAGAGGCTTTACCAAGTCTGCTTTGTAGAAAAACTGACCGTCTGCCAATCTCGCCCGCACTACTCGCTCGTTACCTGCGGCAATAATCGCTGCTTTAGCCGGATCTCCGTTGGAAATTGTAATGAAATAGGGCCGAAGTTCGGGATAACCGGGGCTTTTGAGGATGGGGAAATACCGCTGGTTTGTCACAATAATTGTGGTGATTACTTCCGGCGGCAATATCAAAAAGTCCTCGTCAAATTTGCCGACAACTGCGTTCGGCCATTCTACTAAGTCAGTGACTTCTTCTAACAAATCTTCGGTAATGTCGGCGTAACCGCCTTGTTGTGTCGCTGCGGCTTCTACTTGTGCTTTAATTTGATTTTTGCGCTGGGTTCGATCGACCTCCACGCAAGCAGCCCGCAGACACTCGACATAATCCTCGGCTTGCGGAATCGAGACCCCCCCCGCCCCCCCCTTGCCAAGGGGGGGTGTAGAAAGCGATGTCTCCCCTTTGCCAAGGGGGGGTGTAGGGGGGGTGTATAACACCCGGTGCCCTTGGGAAATTCGATCGCTCTTGACCGTATCCGAACCGCTCACCAATGTAATTGGCAGTACAGTATCATCCAACAGTGCCACGAGCGATCGAATTGGGCGCGGAAACTTCAAATCTCCGTCGGCCCACCGCATAAATCTTTTGCCTTCTAACTTATTAATCCACTGCGGCACAAGTTCTGTCAAAATATCCGCTGTCATCCGCCCCGGAATCTTTTTGAGCACAAACACAAAATCGCCTTTATCGGTAGCGCGAACTTCCAAAGCATCAATTTCTACGCCCTGCTTTTTCGCAAAACCTTCGGCTGCTTTCGTCGGTTTGCCATCTTTAAAAGCCGAACTCGCCGGCGGCCCTTTTACCTCTTCTTCTCTATCTAATTGCTGAACTGGCAGTCCTTTCACGAGAACGGCCAAACGCCTCGGAGTAGCGTATACATTAATAGAGTCATTTGTCAAGGATTCTTCTGCCAGCGTTGCAGGTACAAGTCGTTGCCACTGCTGGGCGCTGCCTGAGACAAAAGATGCGGGCAATTCTTCTGTACCGAGTTCTAATAAAAAGTTAGGCATATCGCACCGTAATGGAATTTTGTTTAGGGTAATTTAAGGTAATTTATCCGATCGCGTGATCGTATATCTGAAAAATACTCAAAAATCCAGGATACCACGTAAAATCGGGGGTGAAAGACAAATAGCTCAACAGCTCATGACCTTGGCGGAAAGACTGGCACAAGATTGGAAGTCACGACTTGAACAAGATTGCCCGGACGAAAATTCTAGCACCCGCGAGAGTGTTGTCCGGTGGCTGTTGGGAGACAAGCCCGAAAGATTTGACACTCTTAGCCCAACTCAATTGTCTGTCGCCTCTGGGGCGATCGACTTTTTATATCGAATTTTGATTTCTCGGTATCTGGGAGTACCGCCAGAAAAAGCTTACCGCAACTTGATCGGGCGACTCGGCGGTTTAGTTGTGCTCCGGCAAAAAATCCAAGCGTGGGTTTCCCTGAGTCGCGACAGACAGCGGAGTGCGGTGGAGGTACTACAAGAAGTGATTCAGGAAATGCTCAATTCTGATCGCTACCTGCAGCAGCAAGTCGCCTGGATTGCCGAATGCACCTCAGACAGACGCCTGCGAAATGCTTTGCTGCTAGCGAGCACAGAAGAATACTGCTTGCGGCCGATCCGCAACCAGCCGCTGCTGGTGTACCGTTTTGTCAACTACCTGCGGCGTGCCCAGCGGGGCGGGTTGACGCAAGTGCCTGCGGGAGACTGGGTGCGGCTGGTGTCGGAACAGGTTCTACCCGACGATACAGACGAACCGCTCAGCCTGCTAGACGAACAGGCGATGTCCGAGTATCGAGAAAATCAAGCTTGGGAAGAGCAGCAAACTCAGCGGCAGATTGTCCAACAAGAATTTGAGAATTACTTGGCCGCTGAAGTCGATCCGCTAGCTTCCCGGTGGCTGCAGCTTTACCTGCAAGGTCGTTCCCAAGAGGCAATTGCCGAGGATTTGAAGGTTCCTATCAAGCAAATTTACCGCTTGCGAGAAAAAGTCAGTTACCACGCGATTCGGGTTTTTGCGGTCAAACAAGCACCGGAATTAGTCGCCAACTGGCTGGAAACTTCGCTCAAAGAACACAGTTTGGGCTTGACTCCGGCTCAGTGGCAGCAATATTTACAAAACCTCACGCCGGTGCAGCGGCAGTTGGTAGAATCGTTGAAAGCAGGGAAAAGTGTAGAGACGATCGCCTCTGAATTAAAGCTGAAAACCAATCAAGTCATCGGCGAGTGGAGCAAACTCTATTTAGCAGCTCAATCGCTCCGCAACGAGTAGATTGGTAATGGGTGGCGGGCAATTGCTAATTGTTAATGGGCGGTAGCATTTTTCAGAATCCGCGCTACAAATCAATTCCCGAACAGCCACAGATTACTGCGAGTTTCTCCGTGGAAAACCGCGCGATGCCCCTTGTATCAAATCAGGTTAGATTAATCGGGAGGTTGTAGCGCTGCCGTGACGATCGCGCTCCAAAACGATCACAGTCAACTCTCTGAGTTAAGATACTAGCAGCACGATCGACTTTTCAGGATTTTTTAACCAATCCTAAATTCAGCGGTTGCCCGTAAATCATCGGTTGTGGTGCATCTGTAATACTAGCGTATTCCTGACATAATTCTATTGTTGCTAGCCACGGGAATCTGTCTTGGGCGATCGATGATAGTGGGTCTAGACTGCGCTAGTCATCATCTAGATCTCAATCTTTTGGTAGAATTTAAGGCTGCAATACAGAAGGAAGAAAATTCTGGGACTAAGGATTTTTCTTTAATAAAAGCTTCCGGTTATTAGGCCAATTCCTCCGTCAGGGAAGTTGCAGCGTTTAATTTTATCGCATCAGGTTGGTGCGTCGCGCTCGATCGCGCTTCCAACTACAAAGCAGCTAATGGTACATACATCTTCAACAGACTCGGCAGCTACAATGGACTCCGATCGAATATTTCACCTAATCGATACAGTTGTCCCCTTTGAAGCTTGCCTTTACTATCAAGTTTTGCCTTTATCTCTAGAAGGTAATCTGTTTAAATTGGGCGTAGTCGATGCCAAAGATGACTCCGCCTTGGACTACGTGCAGCGGATTTTAGCTTACATGAATTGCTCAGTCACAACAGAGGCAATTGCCTCGGAAACTCAGCGCTCGATGCTCTCAGCTTACTTGCTGCACGGGAGCCAGCTTCGAGAACCCAGCCAGACAACCGCCGAAGCAGCCCCAACAACCGCCGAAGCAGCCCCAACACCCAAAAATCCCGCATCAGCAACTCCAGGCCCCAATGCAGAAACGCTGCTGTCTGTGCCAGAACCCTCGATGCCCGATCCTGAGCAGTTTAAACCTGCTGGCGCTGAGGTTCCCCCGACACCGACACAGCTATCGGTTTTGAATGTCGAGGCCTTGCACTTGTCAAGCCAAGTGGAAGTTTTGGCAACTTTGCCCGCGCCCCAACTGCTGCAAGAATTGCTCGGTAGAGTGCTGCGAGAGGGTATCGGCCGCCTGTTTTTTGAGCGGCACCAGTCCCAAGGTCGCATTCTTTGGAGTCAAGATGGCGTTTTGAAATCGATGCTTGAAGGTATCGATATCGTCCTTTTCCAAGAGGTCATCGACGAGTTGAAGCGGCTGACAGATATGCCTGTTTGCCCGGTGGAACAGCCCAAACAAGTCGAAGTTGAGCGCATATATCAAAACACTCATTTGCTGTTGCGCTTGCGGGTAATGACGGTGGGTGGCAAGGAAGAAGCCACCCTGCAAGTTTTGCGGGGGGCAGCTTTGAGGTTTTACCAGCAGCAGCAGTTGTCTACTTTGAGTCGGGACGCACTGCGGCTGGCCGAAGAATTGCAGCGGAAAGTGAATCAAATTCGCGATCGAACTCGGCTTTCTCCTGGGCATTTAGAGGGGTTGCCCGCTTTGGAACAGGTAATTAGAAATGTTGACGACCAAATTGAAGCTTTGCTGCACGGACACAATCCCGATCAGCCTTAATCAGCCATAGATGACTGTTTTGAATTTTTTTTAACTCACATCAAGTCCGGTCAAATAATAATAATTATGTTTGTAGTGAGGACTTTAGTCCAAGCGAGTTTTATGATAACTCAAGTCTTCACTACAAACCAATTTGATGGCTGTTCTGCGAGGTGACAGAATATTATACCAGTTCCAAAAAAAAATGCAATTGTAGGCCCGTGTTCTAAACCCTGGTAGTCATCAGTCATTCCCAATCTAAAATTTAAAATCTAAAATGGTATTAGCCGTGCTCGAAAACATCCTTGTACTGCAATAAATCCAAACTCACAAAAACGGGCAAACACTGAAAACATTGCTGTGCAATTTCCCAGCGTTCTTCTCGCTGCAACATAGCAGTCAACTTTTGTTTAGCGCTCAGCAAATAACGGACATCGTTAGCAGCGTAGCTGAGTTGGTCGTCTGAAAGATGCTCGGAATTTCCCCAGTCAGAACTTTGAGAAGTTTTGTTGAGTTCTACGTTTTCCAATTCTTGGATTAAATCTTTAAGTCCGTGTTTGTTGGTGTAAGTTCTCGCAAGTTTGCTCGCTATTTTGGTGCAGAAAACAGGTGCAATGTCAATACTTAAATTGTAACGCATGGTTGCCAGATCGAAGCGCGCAAAGTGAAATACCTTCTCAATATTTTCGGCTTCCATTAACTTCTTTAAATTCGGTGCTGCTGTCTGGCCTTTGGCAATCCGCACCACTGCAACTTTACCTTGCGGATCGCACAACTGAACCAAACACAAGCGATCGCGCCACGGTAGCAAGCCCATTGTTTCCGTATCAACCGCGATCGCCGAAGCAGTCAAATAATAAGATAAGAGAGAATCGGGAATATCACCATCGCACACTTGAAAATCTGCAAATTCCATTATTAGTAATTTTTGACTGTTGACTGTTGACTGTTAACTGTTGACTGCCCTCTTCCTTCTTCCCTCTTGCTTCTTCTTTCTTGCTTCAAATTACCGGCTGCGAACAAAAAGCTGAGTAAGATAATACTCGCCTTTGGCATTTTTCGCAACCCCAATACCGGTCACATTAAACTGACCTTCTATATTCTTGCGGTGGCCCTCACTTTTAATCCAACCTTCAACAGCATTGCGTACCGGGTCGCTGAAGCCGAAATTGTAAGCAACGTTTTCAGCTACACTTTGATAAGGAAGAGTAATTGCCTTCGCCCGCCCTTCAAATCCATCGTGGCTGAAACGTACTTTACCGCTAGCCATATTTTCGCTGTGAATTCTTGCTATCTGACTGATTCGCGGATCGATACTCAGCGGTGGCAACTTTTTAGATGCTCGGTATTGATTGATCTGTTGGTTAACCGCTTTTTCTAAGTTAGTAATAGAGCTCGAAGCAACATTAGTATTCATGGAAGTTTCCGGCTGCGCTCGCGAAATAATGAACGTGCCACACTTTGGCAGCATGATGGTCAACAATCCCAAGCACATCAAAATCAAACCTTTGGACATGAAATCAAATGAGAAATAAAGTTAATTGTTACTCCTATGTTGCACCATTCTCGCTTAAAATGCCCAACGA
Source organism: Microcoleus sp. S13_C5 (assembly GCF_036700845.1). NCBI lineage: Bacteria > Bacillati > Cyanobacteriota > Cyanophyceae > Oscillatoriales > Microcoleaceae > Microcoleus > Microcoleus sp. S13_C5. The sequence continues at coordinate 9,399 of NZ_JAUBPR010000041.1, read as the reverse complement.
CCTCTTTCACAAAAAGTGCATTTTCTTGTAGGAGGGACAGGAGAGCCCGCCCATAGAAGGGTTATTGAGAATGGTGCAATATCTCAGTTGTTACTAATTCCTACAGAGCGATCGCCCCACATTCCGCTAACCTAGATATTCAGAACCTTTGCTACAGTGTTCACGTCTTTGTCGCCCCGTCCGGAACAGTTAAGCACAATGCGGGGATTGCCTGTTAGCTGCGGGCAGAGAGTCTCTAAATAGGCGATCGCGTGAGCAGTTTCCAAAGCCGGAATAATCCCCTCCAACTGCGAAAGCCGCTGAAATGCTCCCAGCGCTTCTGCATCAGTTACGCTATAATATTCAGCCCTGCCCGCATCCTTCAAATAACTGTGTTCCGGCCCTACGCCCGGATAATCCAAACCCGCACTAATCGAATGTGGCTCGATTACTTGACCTTCATTATCTTGCAGCAAATAACTCATCGCCCCGTGCAGAACTCCCACACTTCCCTTAGTCAAAGTAGCAGCGTGCTTATCAGTTTCCACACCTTCGCCCGCCGCTTCAATACCAATCAATCTGACAGTTTCTTCCCCGACAAACTCGTGGAAAAGACCCATTGCATTAGAACCGCCGCCGACGCAAGCTAATAAAATATCCGGCAAACCACCCCACTTTTCCTGACACTGAGCCCGCGTTTCTTCACCGATTACCGCATGGAAATCGCGTACCATCATCGGGTAAGGATGCGGGCCCGCTACGGAACCGAGAATGTAATGAGTTGTTTCGACATTTGTCACCCAGTCGCGAATCGCTTCGGAAGTCGCATCTTTGAGCGTTCCCGTACCCGCAGCCACCGGCCGCACTTCGGCTCCCATCAAGCGCATTCTAAACACATTTAAAGCCTGTCTTTCCATGTCATGAACGCCCATGTAGACAACGCATTCTATACCGAAACGAGCGCAAACTGTGGCAGTAGCAACGCCGTGTTGACCGGCACCAGTTTCAGCAATTACGCGCTTTTTGCCCATACGTTTTGCCAGCAATGCTTGAGCTAAAGCGTTGTTAATTTTGTGAGCACCAGTGTGGTTTAAATCTTCGCGTTTGAGGTAAATTTGCGGGCCAGTTCCGTCTGCTTTAGCGTAGTGTTCGGTGAGGCGTTCGGCAAAATACAAAGGGCTGGGGCGGCCGACATAATCTTTGAGCAATTGTTGGAGTTGCTGTTGAAATTCCGGTTCGCTGCGGTATTTGTGGAAAGCCGCTTCTAGTTCAAATAAAGCCGGCATCAGGGTTTCGGGGACGTATTTGCCGCCGAATTTGCCGAATCTGCCGAGGGAGTCGGGGCGTTGGGCGCTGGTTTCGGAAGTGAGATGCAGGGGGGTGACAGTCATTTGATTTTAGATTTTAGATTTTAGATTTTTTAGATTCGCGGGTAAGCTAGAGGCTTGGTGTCGATCGTACCAAATCGGTTGTGGACTTGAGGCGATCGAACAAATTTCATTATAATTCCTTGAACGCTTGACGGGCTAATACAATAAGTAGAAGATAGAGCGCATTCCGAGCGATCGCAACCATACCCCAATCCGCTAAAACTAGAAATACCAGTAAAAAAAGTTCAAGCATCTTAACCTATGGCAGCATCCAAACGCAAAGATTCTGACAGCAAAACAACCGAGGGCAAACGAATAGTTTACTCCGAATTTGGCAACGTTGACAACTCGGCCGCCCTCCAACGGGGAGTTGCCGAAGTTCCCCCCAATCAACAAAATCTCAAAATCGAAGCATCCCGAAAAGGACGCGGCGGCAAAACAGTTACAGTCATCAGCGGCTTTCAGGAAAAACCCGAAACATTAGCAACTTTAGCCAAGCAGCTAAAAGCCCAATGCGGTACTGGCGGCACAGTCAAAGATAATGAAATCGAAATTCAAGGCGAACACAAGCAAAAGCTGCTAGAAATTATCACAAATTTAGGCTACAAAGCTAAAATTAGTGGAGGGTAAATTAGTCAATAGTCATCAGTGTATGGGCGGGACGAGTTTATGATATACTTAGTTTAAAACATAGATGGTTGGTAAAACCCGCCCCTACATCGCGCAAATTATATTGTCGCGAATCAACCAGAAATGATATTACCAATTACCGCCAATTTTTAATGTACACTCGACCTTTAGCTCGTTTAATCGAACAATTGCAGCGCTTGCCCGGAGTCGGCCCAAAAACAGCCCAGCGTTTAGCTTTACATATTTTGAAACGACCGGAAGAAGAAGTGCAAGCCCTAGCTAAATCTTTGATTGATGCCAAACAGCAAGTAGGTTTCTGTCAAGTATGCTTTCACTTATCTGCTGACCCTGTTTGCGAAATTTGCCGCAATACAAACCGCGACAGTCATACCCTTTGTGTAGTGTCAGAATCCCGCGATGTAATCGCTTTAGAAAAAACGCGGGAATATATGGGTAAATATCACGTTGTTGGTGGCGTTATCTCACCGATGGATGGAATTGGCCCGGAACAATTGAACATTCAACCGTTAGTGCGGCGCGTCAGTCAGCAAAAGATTAAGGAAGTAATTATTGCTATTAGTCCGAGCGTTGAAGGCGAAACTACTACTCTTTATATCGGTCACTTATTAAAACCTTTTACCCTAGTGACGCGCATAGCTTTTGGTTTGCCGATGGGGGGAGATTTGGAATATGCCGATGAAGTTACATTGGCTCGTGCTTTGGAAGGAAGGAGAGAGTTGGATTAGTTGAAAACGGGTGATGGCTGATTTAAAAATAAGAGAAACGAACCGTGAAGACGCGAAGGACACGTTCGGCGAAGCCGTTCCCGTTCCCCGCAGGGGTTCCCGAAGGGTAGGGTAGGAAGAGATAGAGAGGAGGAAGAGTTCACAATTGATGCGAGGATAGTTATTATATCCTAAGCTTCTACGATTGCTTCGTGGAGGCTGGCAATGAGTAATTTGTAAGATATGAAACCCGCGTCGGCGGGTTTTGTCTGTGTAGCAACAGGTTGAAACCTGTCGGGTATTTGGTATTTGATATTTGGTGTTTGGTGTCGTTGTTCCCTGTCGTCACTGCCGCGAAAGGGTAAACTGGACAAAGTTACCGAGAGTAAAAAATCATGACCCAATTCGATCGACCTTTCACCTACCCCACAACCCGCAAAATCGACCAAACAGACGACTACCACGGTGTCAAAGTACCCGACCCCTACAGATGGCTGGAAAATCCCGACTCAGAGGAAACCCAAGCTTGGGTGGAAGCCCAAAACGCAGTCACTTTCGGCTACCTCTACGAAATTCCGGCGCGGGAAAAAATCAAACAGCGCCTGACTCAACTTTGGGATTACGAGAAATACGGCATACCTTTCAAAGAAGGATCTCGCTATTTCTACTACAAGAATGACGGCCTGCAAAATCAATCCGTACTCTACACTTTGACATCCCTCGACGGCGAACCCAAAGTATTAATTGACCCCAACACTCTCTCAGAAGACGGAACCGTTGCTTTGGGTGGCATAGCTATCAGCGAAGACGGCAAACACATGGCCTACGGTTTGTCTCATTCCGGTTCCGACTGGCAAGAATGGAAAGTCCGCGATGTGGCAACCGGCGAAGATTTATCAGACCATTTAAAGTGGATTAAATTTTCAGGAGCATCCTGGACTCATGACGGTAAAGGCTTTTTTTACAGCCGCTACGACGAACCCAACGAAAAAAGCAAGCACGAAGACGTTAACTATTACCAAAAACTGTTTTACCACCAAATCGGCACGCCGCAATCTGAAGACGTATTAATCTACGAGCGACCAGACCAAAAAGAGTGGGGATTTAGTGGCGGCGTCACCGAAGATGGCAAATACTTGATTATCTCAGTTTGGCAGGGAACTGAAACCAAAAACTTGATTTTTTACAAGGATTTAACTGCACCGGAATCAACCGTTGTAGAACTAATTAACGAATTCGAGGCTGAGTACAGTTTTATCGACAATGAGGGCTCTATTTTCTGGTTTCAAACCGACTTGAATGCACCGTTGGGCCGCGTAATTGCGATCGACACAAACAACCCACCTCCCTCATCCCTCGCTTGTGACGAAACCCCCCCGTCGCCCAGGGAGGGGGGGCTTACAGAAATTATCCCCGAAGCAGCAGAAACTCTCGAAGGCATAGGCCTCCTGAACAATCAATTTGTCGCTTCCTACTTGAAAGACGCCTACACCCAGATTAAAATTTTCAACTTAGACGGCTCTTTCGTGCGAGAAGTTGCCTTGCCCGGAATCGGTTCAGCCGGAGGATTCGGCGGCAAGCGACACGACACCGAAACTTTTTATGCTTACACGAGTTTCACTACACCAAACACTATTTACCGCTACAATATGGTGACAGGTGAAAGTACAATTTATCGGCAGCCAAAGGTCGATTTTAATCCCGACGATTACGAGACAAAACAAGTATTTTACCCGAGCAAAGACGGTACGCAAGTACCCATGTTTATTACCCACAAAAAAGGCTTGCAGTTGGATGGCAATAACCCCACCTACCTTTACGGCTACGGTGGTTTTGGCGTGTCGCTAACCCCAAGTTTTTCTGTTAGCAATGTCGTGTGGCTGGAAATGGGTGGAGTTTATGCGATCGCCTGTTTGCGGGGCGGCGGCGAGTACGGCGAAGCATGGCACCAAGCAGGGACAAAGTTGAACAAGCAAAACGTGTTTGACGACTTTATAGCTGGCGCTGAATGGTTGATCGAAAACAAATACACCAAACCGGCAAAATTGGCGATCGCAGGCGGTAGCAACGGCGGTTTATTAGTAGGGGCTTGCATGACTCAGCGGCCGGAATTGTTCGGCGCAGCGCTGCCGGCAGTCGGGGTTATGGATATGCTGCGCTTCCACAAGTTTACCATTGGTTGGGCCTGGACTTCGGAATACGGTTCTCCCGATAATGCCGAGGAATTTCCGACAATTTACGGCTATTCTCCCTTGCACAACCTCAAACCGGGAACGGCTTATCCGGCGACAATGATTACAACTGCCGATCACGACGATCGCGTGGTTCCGGCCCACAGTTTCAAATTTGCTTCTGCTTTGCAAGAAACCCACGCCGGAGAAAAACCAGTGTTAATTCGCATTGAAACTAAAGCGGGACACGGGGGTGGCAAACCGACCGCTAAAGTGATTGAAGAATTGGCTGATGAATGGGCTTTTTTAGTGCGCGAACTCGATATTGACGCTTAGCAAGCCGCGTTAGGGCGTGCGATCAACGCAGTTTCATGATTTAAATAAAAAGAGGGTGTAAAGGGCGATCGTTCTTTTTGAATTTAAGTGCGATCGTTCTTTTTTGTCACCGCAATCCTGATATTAACATATATAATTTGTCAACTTTATTTGTTAACTTTTGTAGCGTTAAGTTGCTATTATTACATGGCTGTGATCTTACTGCACACCAAATTAGTATAAGTATAAATCTCTAGAAATAGGGTACTCTCAACTTTCAATAGCGATCGCACCTCAAAGTCAAACTCTGCCAGTTTTTAGTAGGAAATTAATATTTTCAGTATATTTACGGTTCAAGCTGTCTGAGCCAGCCTCGATGTCACCAGACTCAGAAAACTATCCTGAGGGGTGTGACCCCTTATGCTGATAAATCCGTAAGTCATTTACCATATAAGTAACGTTAGACCTGATATCATTTATCCCAAAAATAAAGCATCTTGACTAATACAAAGGCTGTTACCCCTTATTCATGTTAGGAGTTGCAGCTATCGGCCGCATCAGGACATCCAAGGGCGATCGCAGTAAATTCTGTCTAATGATTGACTAACATCACAAATAACAAATAGAGGTAACTATTAGGTTTAATAAAACAATAAATTTTAAAACTTTATAGTTGAAAGTTTATCGTCATCTATGAAAAGGGGTAGCTTAGATTTAGCAACCCAATTAACCCAAAATGAAAACCATCCCAAATCTGTCAAATTTGTCAGCGGCACAAACACGCAAATCTACCAATATGGAAACTAAAATCTTGAGACAAGCCAGCTATAAAGCAGAGACAGCTAGCCGAAAAAATCTAGCGATTGTGGATTCAAAAGTAGAAAACTACCAAGAGTTGCTCAGAGGAGTGAAATGCGGTACAGAAGTAATCTTGCTCGATAGAACCCGGGATGGAATCGAGCAAATCACGGAAATTCTGGGTCAACGCAGCAGCATCACCAGCCTGCACATAGTTTCTCACGGTCGAGAAGCAGCAGTAGAAATCGGCTCAACAGAACTTAATATTAATAATCTAGAAACCTACAGCCACCAATTGCAGCAGTGGGGAAAAGCCCTTAGCGAATCTGGCAGCATTCTGCTTTACGGCTGTAACATAGCAGCCGGCGAATCCGGCATTAAATTCATACAAAAACTCAGCGAATTAACCGGGGCAAATATTGCCGCTTCCAATAATTTAACAGGGAGTGCAGCATTAGGTGGCAACTGGGAATTAGAAATTACCACAAGACAAATAAATACCGAATTAGCCTTTGAAAAAAAAGTCCTAGAAAGCTACACATCAGTCCTGGCTACCTTAGCTGCTGAAGAATTTAAAAATTCAACAGTAATCGGGCCTTGGATATATGGAGTTGGCAACACCCTTTCAGCTAACCCAGGCTTAACCGCAGGTAGTACAGCCAACACCAGCGGTGTTATTCCTGCTTTAGGGACTGGCGATCTAGAGGGACAAGGTACTTTGAGATTAACATCAAACGCCTTTCAACAAGCAGCTTTTGTAATCTACAACAACCCCATCTCGGCCACTGAGGGTCTGAGAGTTACCTTTGATTACTTTGCCTATAACAGAGGTACTGTCCTTTTTCCACAACGACCACCAGGGGATAATACCCCCCTTGGTGCCGATGGCATTAGTTTTTTCCTCATTGACGGAAGAGCTACGCCAACAGAAGCGGGAGGCTATGGTGGCTCTCTCGGCTATGCTCAGAATAATAATAGCCCCGCTTCACTTGGTATTTCAGGAGGTTATTTAGGTGTCGGATTAGACGAGTTTGGCAATTATTCTGCTAGTCAAACAGGAGTGGGAGGGCGTGTAAATACAAATCCGGCTGCGCTGGGAGGGAAGCTAGAGGATGCAGTAGGACTTAGAGGCAGCGAAAGCACATCTTATAATTTTTTAACTAGCAGAGTCGTTCCCGGTGGGATAGATAATAAAGATACAAGCATTCGCGCTGAGGCTAAAAGAACCGTTCAAGTTACATTATTTCCCGCGAATTCACCAACATTTCCTAACCGTCTTACAGTTGCCTTCGACTTGAACAGCAACGGCACATTTGATGCGGGCGAAACACTGCTCGATATACCAAATTTGGCAATCGTAAACGGAGAAGTGCCACGTACTTTTAAATTTGGCTTTGCTGCTTCGACAGGAGGCAACACAAACATTCACGAAGTTAACAACGTCATCGTCCAAAGTATAGATCCGCCTACACTCGTAGCCGACGTTTCCATTGTTAAAAAAGGCCCGATATATGCCATACCCAATAGCACCATTACCTATACGATTACCTCCACAAATAACGGGCCAGACAGCGCCGAAAGCGTCCTGATTCAAGATCCGCTCCCAGAGGGCTTAAGTTTCGTCAGCGCCTCCGACCTCGCCAGATACAATACCGTAACGAGGACGGTCATCTGGCCGGCGATTCCGACTCTGGCTAACGGTGCTAGCCAAACCCGCACCATCACCGCCACAGTTTCCCCAACAGTCACCGCTCCCTTAACTAACACTGCCTATAGCACATCCAGCACTTTCGACCCAAATCTAGCTAACAACAATAGTTCCCAACCCATCTCTCAAGTCTCAACTACAATTGTTGCTGCTCTTGCCGATGTTGTTACCACCAAAATCGGGCCTATTACCGAAACAGTGGGTAGGACAGTCAGTTACACAATTTCGACAGTCAACAACGGCCCAAGCACAGCCGCAAACGTCACCGTTACCGACAGCATTGTTCCCGGTTTAAATATAGTTAGTCTATCCAACGAGGGTGTTTACAATGCAGATACTGGGATTGTCACCTTCCCAGCGATTCCCAGCTTGCCTTCCGGTGTTCCTGCCATTAACACAGTCCGCTTCATCGCACCTGCATCTGCATCCGGCAGCGTCAGCAACACCGCCAGAAGTACCTCACCTACCCCAGATCCTTTTCCTGAAAACAACAACGGTACTGATCCGCTGGCTAAAGTCACCACAACTCTGACACCTAGTGCCGATGTCGTTACCACCAAAACCGGGACTACTACCGAAACTGTGGGTAGGACAGTCAGTTACACAATTTCCACAGTCAACAACGGCCCGAGCACAGCCGAAAACGTCATAATTACTGATAGCATTGTTCCCGGTTTAACAATAGTTAGTCAATCCAGCGGTACTTACGATCCAATTACTGGCATTGTCACCTTCTCATCTGTTCCCAGCTTAGCCAGCGGTCCTCCTGCTGCGATTACCAACACAGTTAGTTTCATCGCACCCCCAGAGGTCAGCGTCAGCAACACCGCCAGAAGTACCTCCAGTACCTATGACCCAATTCTTGAGAACAATGACGGTAGTGCTGCTAAAGTCACAACCACTCTGACACCCGCACCAACTCCGACTCCCAACCAACCGCCATTTGCCAACAATGCCAACTCCCGCCTCGGGCCCAACAGCAGCCAGTTAGTCACAGGATTGGGAGGAAGCGATCTCGAAGGACCGATCGTCTCTTACACCATCAACAGCCTGCCATCACCAGACCAAGCAGTCCTGTTTTTAGGAGATCCAGCCAACGGCGGCGTACCAGTCAGACCAGGCCAAGTCCTGACTCCAGCAGAGTTGCAGCAACTATTTTTCCAAACGACGGGCACCTTTACAGGAAGCAATTTCACCTACAGCGCCACAGACAACAGCGGTGCTATCAGTCTTCCTGCTACCGCTACTGTGGATGGACTGATAGCACCAACTCCCACAACACCAACTCCCACAACACCAACTCCCACAACACCAACTCCCACAACACCAACTCCCACAACACCGACTCCCACAACACCAACTCCCACAACACCGACTCCCACAACACCAACTCCCACAACACCGACTCCCACAACACCGACTCCCACAACACCGACTCCCACAACACCGACTCCCACACCAACTCCCACAACTCCAACTCCCACACCAACTCCCACAACTCCAACTCCCACACCAACTCCCACAACTCCAACTCCCACACCAACTCCCACACCAACTCCCACAACTCCAACTGGCAACCTACCGCCATTAGCCAAGAATGCCAACTCCCGCCTCGGGCCCAACAGTAGCCAGTTAGTCACAGGATTGGGAGGAAGCGACCCCGACGGGTCGATCGCCTCTTACACCATCAACACCCTGCCCTC
>NZ_JAUBPR010000040.1:0-50377 GCF_036700845.1 Microcoleus sp. S13_C5 | reverse complement strand
ACTGAATCTGTCTTGAGTACTCGTTCTGGTCGGATTCCTCCTTCTCTTGTGCCACGCTAACCCCGTGAACTTCTACCAATCTTCCTTTGTCCCGCGCCTCGAAACATCCGCTTGCAGTCCCTAAAAATATTTCGATAATTGTTCCTATTTATAACCTAGTTCCTTCCTTCCCCTGCCCCTATGAAAAAACAGTTAAAATTTAACTTCCTGACGATCGTACTTATTGTAAGCTTAGCAATAATCGGTATCGGATGCGATCGCCTTTTCAAAAAAACCTTTCAACTTCCCGCCTCAGCCAAACAAGAACCCTGGCCAATCCAAACAGGCCTCCGAGCAGCCATCGTCCGCGACAACATACCAACAGTCAACCGCGTAGTTTTAGTACCCGACGAAGCCACATTCTTAGCAGCAATCCAAAAATGGAATCTCAAAGGAAACTGGCCTATTCTCATCGAAGACAAAAAATATGCGCCCATGTTTTTGCAGCGCTTTAAACCCGAAGAAATAGTGCGTTTGCCAAGCATCAAACAGCAACTGCCAAAAAATCAAAAACTCCAGCAATTAATGCTCAACAGCGCAGCAGCAGCCTGGAATGCCACCGATACTCCAACCTTAAAAGCAAAATGGACGCAACTCGGCTGGGAACCCCCAGGAGTAGTAATCACATCAGAAAATGACCCCGCACGCTCAGCAGCAGTTGCCTTAGCAGCCGCTCACGGCCAACCTTTAGTATTTCTAGAAGGCAACTTCGGGAAACCCAACGATACCCTCAATAACACAGAGTGGAAAAATCTGCAACTAGCAGCTACAAAAGCTGTCGAATCAACCGGATTTTTTTATTCTCAACTCGCAGACCCGATCGACACAATAACCATTGTACGCCAACTAGCAGTCAAATATCAATCTCCTGAAAAACCAGACGAACAACTAGCCGTTACCGACGGTTTGGGACGGCACCCCAACGGCGAACGCTGGGCGGTGGTCGGCTGGGTTTACGGTTCCGAGGTACGATCGATCTATCAAGCCATGTGTGCCATATTTCTAGGCAGCCAAACAGCCATGCTTTATGACAGTTACCCCAAGGAAGGAAATTGGGGAAAATATGAAATGGAGGAAGCAGCTAGCGGACTAAAAACCATAGGTTTAAATGTCGAATTAGTGCAGCGACCAGAATCTAGTCTGGAAAAGTGGCGGAGTTTAGCCTCAAAGCCGTGGACATTTGACTTAATATTAATCAATTCCAAAGGCTATGCAAAATCATTCCAAGTGGGCAACGGCGACGCTTCAGTTGAAGACATACCAAAACTCCAATTTCCCGCAGCAATCCACATGATCCACAGTTGGTCAGCAGCAGCCCCCGATGACAAAAATACCGTTGCCGGAAGGTGGCTAGAAAATGGTGCTTACGCATATATTGGCAGCGTCAACGAACCTTTTTTATCTGCATTTATTCCACCTAAATTAATGGTCGATCGCATGAAGCGAGGATCACCCTTTTTAATGGCAGCACGCCAGCTAGAATCCCCTCCCTGGAAAGTCACCACCATCGGCGATCCGCTAATGTCGATCGCCAAACCCCGACCAAGAATTCCGCCCACTCAACAACCAATGTGATATTATGCGCGTGCGAGGGATTTGAGATTTGAGATTTGTGGTTTGAGATTTGTGGTTTTAAGGTAAAATCTCAAATCGCCAATTCTTTAATTTGAAAGTTGTTTTGCACTGAGTTATATGATATGACCCGTTCATTGGTGCGATCGCCCTAACCGCCAACACTGTAAATATAGTTAATTAGCATTATCGCGAGAGTGTATCTAAGTTTGACTGTAACTGAGCATACAATTAGCTCAAATCTGCTGACTCTCAAAATCGGTCATTCCACGCCAGCCGCCAGCCCAAAAAAATTACCCTAAAATACGCCTTAATTAAGTTGTCAATTCCCGTAAAATCACTCAAAATGAAAATAAGAAATAAATTGTAATATTTATATAACTTCTCACCGAAGAATTAACCGCTAAATGAGAGCCATCCCTCCTGTGGATCTGCCGCCACCCGGCCCAACCGCAGCAACTCCCCAAGCCTCCCGACTAAGCCCGCTATTCAACCGCCTGCACCCCAGCCCAGAAACCCTCCTGCTCATCCTCTCCCTAGTCATCGGGGGAGTTACGGGTGCAGGCGTCGTCACCTTTCACTACCTCATCCACTTCATCCACAGCCTGATGCTGGAAGACTTCATGGGGGCGATCGCCTCGAAAGGCTCTTGGACGCTAGCCTGCATTCCCACCCTCGGCGGAGTCATCATCGGGCTGATGCGGTGGCGGTTTCGGGATTTTGGCCCGAATATGTCTTCCTTAATTGCAGCCACCCGCGGCCTACAAGAACTCTCCCCCCTCAAACCCATCACCAAAATGGTGGCAGCCTCAGTTTCCCTCGGCACCGGCGCCTCTCTGGGCCCGGAAGCCCCCAGCGTCGAAATCGGCGCTAATTTTGGAATGCTGCTGGCTCAAGTCTTGCAGCTTTCCCCAGAACGGCAGCGCTTGCTCCTCGGCGCCGGAGCAGCAGCAGGTTTATCTGCCGGATTTAACTCTCCCATCGCCGGAGTCTTCTTTGCTTTAGAAGTCGTGCTCGGCAGCACCTTCGCCACTTCGTCAGTCAGCGTTGTCTTGCTCTCCGCCGTAGTTTCGGCGCTGATCGCTCAAATCTGCTTGGGAGCTCAGCCGGCCTTTGCTTTGCCAGTCTACGATGTCCGCAGCCCCCTAGAACTGCCTCTGTACATGGGATTGGGGCTTTTAGCGAGCGGAGTATCCCTAGCCTACACAGAAGCAATTCAATTGGCCGATCGCTGTTTTCAAGGAAAAGTCCGGGGATTTGCTTGGCTCGGACAAATGCCCCGGCCGCTTCACCCGATCATCGGCGGGGCCGGAGTCGGCTTAGTCGCCCTGCAATTTCCTCAAATTTTGGGTGTCGGCTACGAAACAGTCCAAGCAATGCTCCAAGATGTTAAATTTTCCTTGCCTTTGCTGTTGCTGCTGCTGTTTGTAAAACTGGCGATGACAGCAATCAGCCTCGGCAGCGGTTTAGTGGGCGGCATCTTCGCTCCGGCGATGTTTTTGGGAGCTTCCCTGGGTTCGGCTTACGGCCTGTTTTTGGAAATGCTGCCGGCAATGAGCGATCGAGTCGCCGGCCCTCCCGCCTACGCAATGGTAGGAATGGCCGCCGTCCTCGCCGGCAGCGCCAGAGCACCGCTGACAGCCATCCTGTTGATGTTTGAATTAACCCGCGATTATCGGATAGTCTTGCCTTTGATGGCAGCAGTCGGATTGAGCGTTTGGCTGGTGGAGTGGGTAAACCGCCGATCAACAGCCCACAGCCTCAACCTTCAGCAAATGGGCGTAGACGTGGCTCTCAATACACCGATCAAAGCCAGAGAGCAGTTACAAGATTGGGAAGACGCTCTGGGCGATCGCATCGTCACAGAGTTGATTTCTTGCCAACTTCCGATCGACGGCGAACACAGGGACGATGAGCCTGTGCTGGCGATCGCCAATGCACATTTGCCGGAAAATGTCAAACCATTGCCTGAAACAAAATCAGCCGTTTGACTGATCTCAAATCCCGTTGTTTCGCCACCAAACCGATAACCTTAAAGCTAAATCTGACAACTATGATATTTATCAACCCTAAAACCGATTATGCCTTCAAAAAAATCTTCGGTTCCTCAGAAAGCAAAGAGATTCTAATTAGCTTTCTCAACGCCTTGATTTATGAAGGCAATCCCACAATTCAAGACTTAGAAATCATCAACCCGAATCTACCGCCCAAACTAGAAGGCTTAAAAGATAGTTATCTGGATGTGAAAGCCAAACTCAGCGATGGCACTTTAGTAATTATTGAAATGCAAGTGCTCAACGTCCAGTCTTTTGGGAAACGAGTTTTGTACAATGCAGCAAAGACTTACGCTTTTCAATTGGAAGCAGCACAAGGATATCGATTGCTGAAGCCAGTAATTGCTCTGACAATTACTGATTTTGAAATGTTTCCTAACAGCTCAGAATTTATTTCCCGATTTGTGTTCAAAGAAGTCAATAAAAACTTTACGTATCCCGAAAACGATCTGGATTTAGTGTTTGTAGAGTTGCCAAAGTTTACCAAAGGACAGGAGGAACTTGAAACTTTAGCAGACAAATGGATTTATTTTATGAAAAATGCCCGAAGTCTGACATCGGTTCCAGAAATAATGGATAGAATACCAGAAATCCATGAAGCTTTTAATATTGCGAATCAAGCCAGTTTGAGCAGAGAGGAAGTGGAAGATTTGGACAGAAGAGAACAGTTTATTTATGACCAACAGGGAGCAATTATTAAGGCTGTTCAGGACGGCATAGAACAAGGTATAGAACAAGGTATAGAACAAGGACGAGAAGAAGGAATGCGAGAAAAGGCGCTCGCGATCGCTCGACAATTACTCTCACAGCTAGATAATGCCATGATCGCGCAAGTTACGGGGCTTAGCGTTGAGGATGTGCAGAATTTGCGCTCGACCAATTCATAGTTTAAAGTGGGCGATCGTACCTTGAGCCGATCGCCCACCCTCAACCCCTCGACATCGCAGACAGTGGCGCTACCCTCAAATCTGCTCTAAAATAATCAAAAATTATAAACAACAAGCCCAGAGGCGCTGAGGTGACTCCTAACGAGGGAACGGCAAACAGCAAAAGTCAGAAAATACCCGGCAAAACCCCCTTGGGTTCTAGTTACTACGGCTTGTTAGGGCTGCATCCTTCAGCCTCAGCGATCGAAATTCGGCGATCCTACCGGGAACTGAGCAAACTCTACCATCCCGATACCACCGAGCTGCCGCCCGCAGTCGCCACCGCCAAATTTCAGCAGCTCAACAACGCCTACGCCACCCTCAGCAACCCAGAACGTCGCCTTGCCTACGACCTCAAAATAGGCTATTCTCGCCTGAACGTGATTGGGCCGCCCCCAGGGTTCGATACTCCGGTTTCGGGATCGGGCAAAAAAACTTACAACTCCGCTTACCTAGATCCCACCGATCGACCTCTTTCCCCCGGAGAAATGTTCGCTCTGTTTATCATGGGAGCTAGCTTAATCGGATGTTTGGTACTGGCGATCGCGATCGGCTTAATTCGCGGCAATTAAAGCGTCAAATCCCCAATTCCCAATCGCAAGTCTAAAATCCCCAATCCGAAATCCCCAATCTAAAATCTAAAATCTAAAATCTAAAATCGCATGACTCTTCCTTCCGCTGACACTCCTTTGTACAACCATCCACTCCCGGAAATCGAGCAGTGGCTAAAAAGCCGCGGCTGCCAGCAAGATCGGCGAGAACTCCACTGCTGGCAGATCGAGCAACCTACCTGGAAAGCAGAACTCTCTCTCGATATCGACCAACTCACCATCCGTTACATCGATGCTGGAGCCGACGGCCAAGACATTCAGCGAGCCTTCAAATACTCCCTCTCACGTCAGGACATTGAAGCGGCCGTTTTCTCCGGCCCCTAATTTGATTTTAGATTTTAGATTTTAAATTTGTCCTCCAATCTAAAATCTAAAATCGTTATGTTGAACAGGAGATGAGTGAAATTGGTATTAGATTTTAGATGGGGAATCCAGGTAAGAAGCATCAAGCGTGCAAGCATTTACATGGGAGTGCGATCGTCCCGCTCACTGTATGGTGCTGTGCGGGACGATCGCAGGTCGTAAAAACGTTTTTTACTTTCATGCAGATCTCCCTCAGAATCCACACCTACTTGGAAACTAAAAAATCCACCAAAAAATCTAAAATCTCAAATCCAAAATCGTTAGACTTTGCCAAATCGGCGGTTGCGTTGCTGATAAGTAGACAAAGCGCGGTGAAACTCCGATCGATCAAAATCCGGCCACAGCGTCTCAGTAATGTAAATTTCCGAATAAGCCATTTGCCATAGTAGAAAATTGCTCAACCGCATTTCCCCGCTCGTCCGGATCAGCAAATCCGGGTCACAAACATCAGCAGTATACAAATAGCGTTTAAATAAAACCTCATCAATCTCCTCCGGCTGCAACTTGCCCTCTTTCACCTGAGTGGCGATCGCCCGACAAGCTTGTACAATCTCCTGACGCCCCCCGTAATTCGTCGCCACCGTAAACAAAATCCCCTGATTGTGCTGAGTGGCCGTCACAGAACGCTCGATTTCCGCCTGCAAAGACTTCGGCAAAGCCTGCAAATTCCCCATAAATTGAATTTGCACGTCCTCGTCCACCATCTCCCGCAATTCTTGCCGCAGCTTACCCTCAAACAAACTCATTAAAAAATCCACCTCTCCGGCCGGCCGCCCCCAATTCTCCGTCGAAAAAGCATAGGCCGTTAAAGCTGGAATCCCCCAATCTTTGCAGCAGCGCAGCAGTTCCTTCAGAGTGCTAGCTCCTCGGCGGTGCCCCGCAATCCGCGGCAACCCCTTCTTCTTAGCCCAGCGCCCGTTCCCGTCCATAATCACTGCTATGTGCTTAGGCAGTAGTTCCTGTTGCAGATCCTCCGGCAACTTTTCCAAGCAAATTCCTTGACTCATGGTTTCTCCCGATTACCCGACTAACGGCGCAGTATCCGTTTTAATAGCGTCACTCCCTTCAATCCTATCTGGCGTCCGAGATTGCCGATCGGAATTGGAGCCACAACTCTTTCTCCCTCGGACGGGAACAGCTTTGCTTCCAGCAATTCCTTAAGTTTGTTGCTAGTCAAAGGTCGATTTAAAAGTCCCATCTGGGCTAAAGAAATAGAACCCGTTTCCTCGGACACCACCACGCACACGCAAGCTTGCACCCGTTCTGTAATCCCCATCGCCGCCCGGTGGCGGGTTCCCAACTGCCGCGACGCAGTGCGATCGGACAAAGGCAAAATTACCCCCGCCGACACGATCCGCGAACCTCGAATCAAAACAGCTCCGTCATGCAGCAAAGTTTGCGGCTGAAAGATTGTCTGCAACAATTCTTTAGAAACTTCAGCATTTAGCTTTAGTCCCGGCACCGAAAAATCCCGATCGTCGATCGGAGAATCTGTTTCTATAATGAGTAAAGCGCCCGTGCGGTTTTGCGAAAGTTCTTTTACGGCGTCCACAATTTCATCTATTACGCTGTCCGGTTCGGGAGTTGGTCGGCGATCACGTCCAAACAATTGCCGAAATTCCCCCCGACCCAATTGTTCCAGAAATCGGCGAAACTCCGACTGCAATATTACCGCCATTGCCACAGCCGAACCAGTCACCAAGCTGTTGAGGGCAACGTGCAACAGCCTCAATCCAGCCCAGTTGCTCACTGCCGCCGCCAGCATCAAAATGATAAATCCCCGTACCATCCACAGCGTTCGGCGCTCGCCAACAATGACGAGCACCAAATACGCGAGGGCAAAAACCAGTCCAATATCGATCCCTTGAATCAATAAGGACTGAACCAGGGCCAAGTCAAAGCCAGATTGTTGATTGTTCATGGTTCATCGAACGCTACCGCCTGTGAACCGCGAACCGTGATGCACTCGAACCCATGAACCATGAACAGTTGTTATAAGGAATATGCTGAAAATCCCCGTGTTTTTAGACCGGGAAGTGTCAATCCAATCGTGTGACTGAACAAGGCAAAAGTTAAAAGTGAAAAGGCAATCATCACTAAGTAAACATGGATTGTCTTTCTTTTAACTTTTAACTTTTAACTTCTAAGTTTTTACTTTGGAGATCCGAGTCGTTCAGGAAGGCGGTCAAGCCTCAGCAAATCCTGGTAAGTTTCCCGCTGTATAATCGTGTTAACTTCCCCATTTCTCACTAAAACCGCTGCCGGTCGGGGTACTCGGTTGTAGTTAGAAGCCATGCTGTAATTGTATGCCCCTGTGGCCGTAACCGCGAGGACATCTCCGGTCTGACACTCGGGCAATTTGGCATCTTTAATCAGAACATCGCCTGACTCGCAGTGTTTCCCAGCAATTGTCACTGTTTCCGTTAAGGCAGCAGACATTTTACCGGCTGCGAGGACTCGATAAACTGATTGATAGGTAATAGGACGCGGATTGTCGGACATCCCTCCATCCACAGCTAGATACGTCCGCATTTCCGGAATGACTTTTTGAGAGCCAACGGTATAAGCAGTGACGCAGGCTGTACCGACGAGCGATCGACCCGGTTCGCAAAGCAATTTTGGTAATGGCAATTGCTGCCGCTCGCAAGCTGCTACCACTGCGGAGCAAATTGTACGAGCCCAATCTTCAATGCTGGGAGGATCGTCCGCTTCAGTATAGCGAATGCCCAACCCCCCGCCAATATTAATTTCTGTCGCTGGCAAACCATAACTAAGTGCTTTTGTCAAGGCCTCAACTATGACATCGGCTAAATCGTCATGGGGTTGCAGTTCAAAAATCTGAGAGCCGATGTGAGCGTGCACTCCCACGCAAAATAACGACGGGTGTTGGCTGATGAAAGTAAATACTCGATCGAGTGAGTTGGGATCAAAGCCAAATTTACTGTCGATTTGACCCGTCTGAATGTACTCGTGGGTGTGACACTCAATTCCCGGAGTAAACCGCACCATAACTCGTGTCGGCCCACCTGTAAGGCTGCTGACACCCAATTCTCCCAACTCTGCTAGAGTCTCTAAATCCCGCCAATTGTCGGCTACGGTAATGCAGCCGTTTTCGACAGCTAGCTGCAGTTCCTCGCGGGACTTGTTGTTACCGTGGAAGTAGATTGTGTCGGGGCCCACGCCGGCTTGCAGTGCAGTGTAGATTTCTCCGGCGGATACGACATCTATGCCTAAACCTTCCGAAGCTGCGATCGCGCAAACTGCCAAACAACTCCAAGCTTTAGAAGCATAGAGCACTTGAGATTCGCCCGGATAGTAACGCTTAAAAGCATCCCGGTACTGGGTGCAAGCCGCCCGCAGCGTTTCTTCGTCTAAAATATACAACGGCGAGCCAAATTGCTCCACCAAAGCTGTCACCTCGCAGCCTCCGATTTCCAACCGATCGCTGCTGTTAACACTGGCTGTCAGCGGTAACAGTTCTTGATTGGGCGATCGAGTTTGCAGGGTTGGCTTCGACTCAGACAGATACTTAAGTCCCGATTCGACCCCGAAAGATTGAGTTGATACCATCGCGCAATAACTATCCTAGGTTATTAGTCAGCAGTCATTAATCAGCAGTCAGCAGTCGGCAGTCATTAATCAGCAGTCATTGGTCGTTGGCAGTAGACTAATGTCTGGAGACTTGTGAGTCATGACTCAAAACTAGCAACAAACAGCTAATCGCTACTGTGTTTTCCAGTGTACAATTTACAGCCGTGCGTTTTCTACAAATTAAACATCTCGTCGCAGAAGACCTCAACAGTGCAGTCGAACTCGATCGGATCTGTTTTGGCGGACTTTGGACTTTAGAAGGCTATGGGCGCGAGTTAGGCAGTCCTAACAGCGATTTACTGGGTTTGTGGGCCTCGGAAACCGAGGACTGTGAATCAGCTCAAAACCTGGCGGGCACGGGGGCACCGCCCCTACAGATTCCCCCAACCCTGATCGGCTTGGGCTGCCTGTGGGCAATTTTAGAAGAAGCTCACATTACAATTCTGGCAATTCATCCTCGCTTTCAAGGTCAGGGTTTAGGACAAGCTCTGCTTTTGGATTTACTAGACAAGGCTCACTATAGACAATTAGAACGGGCAACTTTAGAAGTGCGGGAATCTAATTTAGCCGCAGTGTCTCTTTACCACAAATTTGGTTTTAAAGAGGCAGGACGGCGGAAACGGTATTACGAAGACACCGGAGAAGATGCTCTGGTAATGTGGCGCAGCGGCATAGAGAAACCAGACTTTCAGCAATATTTGGCGGTTGAAAAAGTGCAAATTTGCGATCGGCTGCATCAGAAAAACTGGCATTTGGCGATCGATACTTTTGAGTTTTGAGTTGTAGGGACGAGAAAGCGATACACTGATATGCTGTGTTAATCGGTGCTATATTGTTCAAATGTTTCTGAAGGGGATAGTAAACCCGGAATTGGGATTACTTCTGTTTGATTACTACCAAAGTAATGTCATCAAATACTTTTTGTTTCCCGATGTATCGTCGCAGGTCGTCAACTACAGCTTGATTGATTTCGGCTGCTGAGTGTTCCCTATTAAGAGCAATAACTTCAATTAATCTCTCGATACCGTATTGCGCCTTCTCCATATTAAAAGCTTCAGTAATTCCATCTGTGTAGAGTACGACAACATCCCTGGAATTTAACTGTATTTCAGTAGAAGCAATGAAATCGGCAATATCGGCTTCCAAGGCGATCGGAAAGCCTAAATCCATAGTATCAATTCGCTCTACTTCGCCGCTGCAACGCACCAGAATCATCTCTTCGTGCTGTCCGCTCAGACGCAGGGTATTGTCTTGATATTCCAGCAAACAAAGGCTCATGTTTTTACCAGAATTCATGCGCTCTACGTTGTCAAAAAGCGTTTGGTTCACTGTCTGCAATAATTTAACTTGATCGGTTTCGCGGTGCGCCAACAAAGTGCGAATTGCTGTTTGCACCATAATCATTAAAACGCCACTTTCTAAACCGTGTCCAGTTACATCACCAATGCCAATGGTGACTTTGCCATCCTGTTGCAACACGTCGTAGTAGTCACCGCCAACTTCATCAGCCGGTTCCATAAATCCAGCAATTTCTAATCCTTCAACTGCCTCTAATTCTGACTGGTTGGGTAAAATCATCTGTTGCAGTTGCTTGGTGACATCCAACTCAGCACCCATCCTAATATTTTCAGCTTTAAGTTTTTGATTGAGATCGATAATTTCTGCATTAGCTTGAGCCAGTTGGACGGTACGTTCTTTTACTTTATCTTCTAAGGTACGATAAAGTAGGGCATTTTCAATAGAAACAGCGGATTGAGAAGATAGAACTTTAGCGATTTCTAAACGGTTTTGCGTAAAGGCTCCTGAAACGAGATTATTTTCTAAGTATAACAGGCCAATCAGTTTACCCTGGTTGACGATCGCAGCACATAAGATAGACTTTGGTTGGTACTTGACGATGTAAGGATCGGTAATAAATCTCCCTTCGTTACTGGCATCATTTAAAACAATATTTTCCTGGGTTCTGGCAACATAATTGACCAAACTTAGGGGCAAATTATCGCTGCTTTCTACTGGCAAAGATTGCAAGACTTCTACTCGCTTATCAAGCTCTACTTTAGCTTCAATCTTTAATTTATTGGTGTTTGATAGCATCAGGAATCCTTTTTGTGCGCCAGCATTGGCGAGGGCTAGTTCCATCAATTTTTCCAACAATTTTTCCAAAATTATTTCGCTGGAAATTGCCTGGGCAGCTTTCAATACTGTGTCTAAATCTAGTAGTTGTATGGTTCTGATACTCGATGAGGTGGCTGTTGTCTGAATACTGATATTTTCGTTCCCACTTCGAGTAAATAATTGAGGATATCTGGATTCCAAATCTGTTACTTTTGCTTGAGCCCCCCAGCAAATATAGCCGTAGTGAGCATCATTCAGGTAGGTGCGAGCTACTTTTTCTCGTCCCATCCCCAAATAAAATTCTGCTGCTAATTCGTTGGCGATCGCTTCATTATTAATGTATCCTGATTCTCTGGCAGATTGAATCGCGCGATCGTAATACTCCATCGCTTTGAGCGGTTCCCCCAAGACTCGCGCTTTTTCGGCTTCTACTAATTCGTATTTATGACGATAATTCGCTGGAGCATGGAATGCCCATTTCTCCATTTTTTGCTGATTTTCTATGACGATATCGATCGTTTCTGCTTGCTCAGACGTTTCCAAATCCGGATATCGAGCTAACAATGCCAGAGAATAGTAAAAATTGCGATCGCTGTAGATCATTGTAGTCACGACGGGTTCTGCATATTGGGTTGCTAAGGCAGCATTGTCTACAGAACGGACGAAATCTTTAAATAAATAATAAAGCATCGCTTTGCCAAAATAGAAGGAAAACAGCGATTGAATATTATTAAGTTCTAGCAATCTCGGGAGCAGTTTTTCTTCATCAAAGCTACTGCCTGTCAACTGACATGGCTCTGAAGAATCTCCGCTTAAATTTAAGGCAATCTGTTTCCAGATGCGGACATAATAGAGAGGAAACTCTTGTTCAAGCCTAACAATTAATTCAATATATTGACGTTGCTTTTCTATTACATATTCCAGTTTTTTTCCACTTAAAAACAAATGTAAACAACTATACATTGTTGCATAACAAGTATAGTCTAAATCTCCTGTTTCTAGTCCGCTTTGAATGGCTTGTTGTGTCAGATCGAAAGTTTCTCGAATCGGTAGATTCCAAGGCAGAATACAAGTGCTAAATAGATGGTAAACTTTACATTTAAATTCTTGAGCATCAAATTTATCCAACAAACTCATTGCCAGTTTACCAAATTCATATCCAGCCTTTATGTCTCCCATTGCTCCAGACAGAATCAGGCCATAAAGACCATAGGGATAAATTGCCAAGGCAGAATTCCCATACTCCCTAGAAATTGCCATCATAGTCGTGATAATTGGCAGGACTAGGGAAGGTTCGGCAATAAAAGCTGGTGAGATGATGGTATTTAACAGCCGCATTGCCTCGATTTTATAGGGATCGGTCATCTGTGGCAGGTGTTTCAAAGTCTCGATCGAGACTTGTTGCGGTATTTGTTGCTCTACAGAGATTCCTAACCTTGCCAAACCTTGAATCCCAGTTTCTAATGCCAATTTCATTTCGTTTTTAGACAGATACAACTTAATTTTTAAGTCGTACAGCCGGGTTGCTTCTAAAACCGTTTTTACTTGTTGTAGCGCTGTCTGGGCAAGCATTGCAGACCGCTCGAAATTGGCATTTAAATATTCGCCCCTCACTGCAGATACATAAAGATTAAAAGTTAAGTCGTATTGACAGTCCCAGCTATCAGAGGACAGCAGTTCTAACCCAGCAGTTAAATACCTTACAGCAGGTTCGTAAGCAGTTGCAGCTTTGGCTTTGCGGCCGGCGATCAGATTGAGTTGTGCGAGTTCGTCTCTTGCCGATTGCTCCTCTATTAACTCAGCACCGATGTTCAATTGGTTGACAATATCGAAGATTTTTTCGCCTCTTTCTTCTGGTGCGGTATTCTGCAATAGCAGTTGACCGACTTTCAAATGTACTGCTTTTTTCTGCGCGTTGGGGATGAGAGTATAAGCAGCTTGTTGAACGCGATCGTGTAAAAATTTGTAGAAGATTGACTTGGTATTGCCTGTGGGTGTTGTTTCCGAGGCGCTGGCGAGCATGGGTAACAGATAATCATCGCTCAAGGGAAGAATTAGACCTTCCTGAAGTGCATCCCATAACTGGTTCGCTATCACCGTTGGAGATTTTTCACTTACGACTGAAAGAACTTCTAGCTCGAATTGGTTGCCAATACAAGCGGCTAATTTTATTGCCTGCTGCGTTGTTTCGGCAAGTTTTTGAATTTTGCTCGTCATTAAATCGACTACATTATCCGTAATGGCGATCGCTTGCAGTTGCTCGACATCCCACTGCCCTTTTCCTTGCCACAGGTCAAATAATATCAAACCATCTCGATATAATGATTCCAGCAACTGGGTTAAGAAGAAAGGATTGCCGCCAGTTTTTTCCAGCAATAGTTCAGCTAAAGATTGGGTGCGATCGCTGGACTCGTTGAAAGTTTCGGCAATTAATTGGTTGATGTGATCGATGTTCAAAGGTTGGAGCGCGATCGCCTCAATTCTTGCCCTATTTTTTTTAATTTCCTCCAATGTTTCCATTAACGGATGAGTCGGACTTACATCATTATCTCGATAAGCACCTATTAATAGTAAATATCGGTTATCCAACTCTGCCATCAGCAGTTTAATTAACTTCAAAGATGCCGCATCTGCCCACTGTAAATCGTCCACAAATAAAACCAGAGGATGTGTCTTCCTGGTAAAAACGTTAACAAATTGTTGAAATACCAAGTTAAAGCGGTTTTGAGTTTCTGCTGGTTCTAGTTCGGGTAGGCCAGCTTGATGGCCTATAATCAGTTCGACTTCTGGAATGACATCGACGATCGCCTGACCGTTAGTACCAACCGCCTCTAAAATTTTTTCTTTCCAAATTTCGATTTTTTCTGAGCTTTCCGTCAGCAGTTGTCGCACTAATTCCTGGAATGCTTGAATCAAAGCAGCGTAGGGAATATTCCGCTTAAACTGGTCAAATTTTCCCGATATAAAATATCCTCGCGCTTCAACTATGGGTTTTTGGACTTCATTAATTAGAGATGATTTGCCAATCCCTGAATATCCAGAAACGATAACAAATTCGCTTCTAGAATAGCTGATAACCCGTTCAAATGCTGCTAGTAATGCGGCTGCTTCTGCTTCGCGCCCGTAGAGCTTTTGAGGAATTTGTAGCTGAACCGAAACATCTTGTCTGCCCAGAGGAAACGCTGAAATCTTACCTTGACTTCGCAGCATTTCCTGACAGGTTTCTAAATCTGCTTTTAAGCCCAAGGCGCTTTTGTATCGATCTTCTGCGGTTTTAGCCAGCAACTTCATCACAATATCGGAAACTGCTGGCGGGATGAAAATTGAATTTTCACTTTTGACTTCTTTTGGGGGGACGGGTTGTTTGGCAATATGACTGTGAACTAATTCCATTGGGTCTTGACTTTCAAATGGCAACCGTCCAGTCAGCATTTGATAAAATGTAACCCCTAACGAATAAAAGTCAGTACGATAGTCGATCGAGCGATTCATCCGCCCCGTTTGTTCCGGAGAAATGTAAGCGAGAGTCCCTTCAGCTAAATTGGAATTGCTAATATTTTGCGTTTGCTTGGAAAGCTTTGAAGCAATGCCAAAATCTGCTATTTTAATAATATCTTTTTCTAAATTAACAATAATATTTTGAGGCTTGATATCTTTGTGAATAATATGATTTTGATGCAACTCTCCTAGAGTTTCTGACAGGCGAATGGCAATGGAAAGGAAAGTAATTAAATCGATGGGATTGCTGGTGATCGCGCTGGACAAAGATTGACCGCCAAAATCTTCCATAACCAGAACGTATGTATTCTGCTGGATTTCTAAACTATCTGGTTTGACAATTCCCTCAAGCTGCAAATTTTTGACAATCTCGTATTCGTGCTTAAATTTGGCAATTTCGGCGGGTGTTGGATATTCAAGATTCAAAATTTTTAGAATAACTTGTTGTTCTGGAGGTTTGATTCCTCGAACAACAACAGTTTTTTCACCCCTGTAAATAGTTTCGAGAATTTTGTATCCTGAAATGACTAACATTATGAGGTTTCTCCTAGGTGGTATTGAGCTGGACTTCCCCCTGCAAATATACTTACATAGGCTCAAAAGCCTATCATTGCAAAAGTTTCCATTGTTGAGTAAAATTTCTGTAGCCATGTAGGTTATTCACGCCTGCAAGCTTAAGTTGGTAAGCGGGATTAAACCGATTTATGTAACAATATGTAAACAGGGCTAACTTAGCCACGCTTAGGGTCTTTGGATACTTTACAATCCTTAACATAATTGTGTTTTACAGCGCCTCCCTACTTACGCCAATTATATTGAATCTATTGCGTTCTGCGCGATCGCCAAAACGGCTATTGCTTTAACTTGGGTACAGTTTTTTCACTCAACAATTGAAACCTATAATTGGTAAATGTTTTAGATATTTTATTACATTTGTACGGGGGAAGTCCAGGCTAATATTCCTTGTGCTGATTTGTATTAAAGATTCCTAATCTAGTTTCTTATTGGGAAGGCAAGATGCCTGCCCAATAATGACAATCAGTGAGAACCAGCTCTGAACTATCTATTTGTATGTCAATCGGCCTTCGATCTGGCTGTTCAGATTTTGATGATGGCTAAAGTATTCTTCAAGGATATTCTGGCAAGATGTTGAAACTACCTTTGCGTTGTCTAGTTTTGTCAATTCTTCAGTTGTTATGCCTAGACTATGCACTGAATTTTTGTAATGATATTCCTCTACACAGATAGTGTAGTGAGCATCGGCTTGTACGGGCTGTCCATTAATGCTCAAAGATTCAAGCTGATTTTGAGAATCACTGTAAACTGCCTGAACACCTTTGCTGACCTGAAAACAACAACTTTCACCGGGTATTCTGTTTTCCTGTCTCATAATATGTGCGAATATCTGGGTGAGCTGTACGCCTGTAACTTTAAGTTTATAAAGTACATCGTCGTAAGGAAAAACTTCTTTAAGATCGCTCAGTGTAACTAGCGGGCCTAATTTTGTTCTACGGATTGAACCGCTTCCGATCAGAGCTACATCCAACAACATATCGAGTTGGGCAACAATATCAACGATTAAGTTACCCAATTCCGTTTCTTCTTCACGATTAGGATGGGTCAGTTTATGGGCTAATCGTCCAATTAGTCGATTATATTTGCGATCGACCTGTTCTTGGAAAGTCGCAATCAGCTTTGCGATTTCTGGATCTGCTTCAGCGAGATTATTATCTACAGGCAGGAGTTGCCACTTCCATTCAACAATGCTGTTAGTATCGTCATCTACTACAATATCGAAACGTCCTATTTGGTCTGTGCCAATTCCAGCTTGTGCGATCAGAATATTGTTAACTTCGGCAGGTTGTTCTAAAAATGTATGGGAGTGCCCGCCAATGATCATATCCACACCCCATGCTGGGTTGAGCAACGCCGCTAGTTTTTTATCCTCTTCAAAACCGATGTGTGTCATGAGGATTGTGAGGTCAATGTCCTCGTTTTTGTAGGCGTTGCAAATTTTCCCAACTTCTAAAGCAGCATCTTCAAGACTTACAAATGTGCCGATACTGGTATCCATTTTTAAGGATTTGATAACTTCTTCCGTGACAATCCCGATGAACATAATATCAAATCCATCTACATTGAGGATGATATATGGATTCATTAAGCGTTTATTGTATTTTTTGATATACAAATTGGCATTCACGATCGGAAAATTTGCCATTTTTTCCAAGAAGAGTAAGTGAGGCAACCCATAATCCAATTCGTGATTCCCCAGAGTCACTACATCTGGAGCGAGGTAATTCATAATCTCTATGGTTGAAAGACCTCTATATTCCTTATCAATGAGAGAACCCTGAACCATGTCACCTGAAATGACAAAAAGTACGTTTTTCTCTTCCTGGCGTACCTTATTGATATAGCCCGAAAGCAGCGATACTCCACCAATCAGATGACCCTCTTCACCCCCAGCCTCTGCCAGAAAGTCTCCGTGCATATCATTGGAATGCAAAATCGTGAACTTTTTAAAGCGCTCTGTGGTCGTCATGATTTTTTACCTTTGTGAAACTAACACGTTGAATTTTGCCTATGCAGTTCAGATACCCGGCTTCTTAGAAAAGTTGGGTATCTTGCCTTCACGAAACAACAGCGGCTGTGAATAGCTGTTTCAAATCTTCAACGAAACTGGTGAAAAATTTGCTCTCATCAACCTGCAACGCTACCCAGGCATTGGCTCCTGTTTTCGGTGCAGGACGACTATCGATCGACGTTTGTCCCAGTGTCAACTCTCCTTTTGTTTCAACTCGGACTTTTGCCCTTTTCAACATCAAAGTTTCTGGATAAAACAGGTATCCCAAGGTTGCTGCATCATGCACAAGAAAACCTGGAATTCCTGCTGTTTGTCGATAACCCAAGGCTGTGCCAATCATGAACTCACAAAGAGCTATCAAGAATTGGGAAAGTTTACTTTCTGGATTCGCCTGAGTGACTGCCTGAGTCATATCTCGCGTGAAAATTAAGTGTCGCGTTACGTCTAGTGGCATCACGACAATATCATCTCGGCTGTCAAATACTGTCTGAGCAGCTTCAACATTAAACCAAATATTGAATTCGGCATGGGGAGTCACATTACCGGAACAGAAAAAAGCACCTCCCATGATGACAATTTCCTTGGCTTTTTTCAGGATGCCGGGACTTTTCATTTCCGCCGCAGCAAGGTTTGTCAGGGGGCCGATCGCTACAATGGTAATCTCCCCTGGAGCTGCGTTTAGCTCGTCGATGATGATTTCGTCGGAGTAGCGAGCATCCTCAAAATTATGCGTGGCTGGGGGTAAAGTATGAGACAGATTGCCCATCCCATCCGATCCATGAATATGTCGGGCATCTCCCACAACTTGTTTGATGGGGACACCGCGACCCACTTTAATGTCTGGGAACCCTGCTAAATTTAAAATCTGCGACGCACTAGAAAAGGTGCATTTAGCAGCGACATTGCCATCGGCAGAAGTAACCGCAACAAGTTCAGCGAGTCCTTGTTTGACTAAGCCCAGAAGCCAAAGGAAAGCATAAATATCATCTCCGCCCGGATCGGTGTCGAGAATGATTCTGGGATGAGTGAGTTGAGTTCTCATAGGATCAGGTCCCTCAAGTAAGGGATGATTGTATAAAATTCCGATCGGGATTAGTATCAAGGCAGCGATCGCGCTTCAAGTCAGCAGCAGCACTTCAATAAACCGATTCCAAGTCAACGCCTGTCCTCCTGTTTGCTCTTGCAAAAATGTGATTTCATCCTTAGACAGAGGTGCCTCTTTCAAACTGGCTAGTGCCGTATTCATCTCCTACATACTGATGGTATCATCTGCATCAACATCAATCGGTAGGAAATAGGTGACAAATTCTGTATATCTCGACATCAAACGTTGATGGCGCAACATTAATTCGCCAAATTCCTCAAAGTCGATCGCGCCACTGCCATCTCTATCCATGCAGTTGAACAGATAGGTCAGTTCACCCTCAGTGAGAACTTTTCCTGCCTGATGCAGGTGAGTTGCAAGCTCCTGGGTTGAGAGAAATCCACTGCGATCGCGATCTATTGCATCGAAGATATAGCGTAAATCGCCTTTAATCGCAGGAGTTGCCTGCTCAAACAAGATATTGCGTTGCTGCCCCTCAAGTGCGGCTTTGAGTTGTTGCCGGAAGCTAGCAATAGTTTCCTTGGCTACACGGAACCGCTGTCGATGTTCCTCTGGACTTGCTACTGTATGCAGCACCACGGGTACGAGTGAAGGCAGCGATCGCTGCAAAATCAGACAGCACCCAATAGTCACAATTGCAAAAGGCACGGACAGAACGGGTAGCTTCAGCAGCGAGAACAGGGGAGCCAAGAGAATGCTGGCGATCGATGCCAAGAAAGCACAGATCAGAGCAATCGAAATGCTGAGACGGTTTGGCGTGTAAAACACTCCCCCAATTGCCGTCGCGGTGAGAGCTGCATTGTAGCCCCACAAGCCTGTATAAAGTTCATCCGGCTTGGCTCCCAGCAGCAAACCCGCTAGCAGGTACATGGCGCAACCCAGCAATCCCACCGCTGCCCCAATCGGGGTACAAATGGCAATGCCCAGGACGACTAGCAAAACTGAAACAACCTTATCTACGAAAAAGACCTGCCCGATACCGATCGGCAGCGATTGTACCAAGCGAAATCCGTCAATTGCACCCGCTGGAAAAGGCGGTGGCGGCGGTCCGAGATCGAAGAAGGGTTGGGGCACAAATGCCAGCAGGAGTAGAAAGGTGAGCATCACCCCATTAAATGGGATGCCCAGGGGAGCAACTCGAAACCGGGTGGCAAACTACGTCCCTACCGTCTCCATCACCACGGCTGTGAGAGCCGAGAGGATAATGACGGCGATCGCCCAGACAGGATTCCAGGCTCCATTACCAAACCCCCCAAAGAACGCCATCGCCGCACCAACGAGCATTCCGTTCAACCCGAAGATCCCATTCTAGATGGCGCCTGGATTGGCTTTGAGGACGATCGCCGTTAGCGTTGCGCTGGCAGTCCCGACTAAGCTCATGCTCCCCAGCCAGGGAGACTGAATGAACATGGCAGTGAGGATTAGCAATCCACTTAAGGGGTTGTTGACGAAAATGACTTGACCAATCCCACGTAAAGTGGCGTTGATAAAATCCAGCAGGGGTTGATTAGCAAGGCGCTGATTGAGGGCTTGCATCGTACCCAGTCCCGATAGAAGTCCCTTCGGCTTCTGGAAGGAAGGTTCCGGTGCCAGAATTCGTGAAATAAGTTCGTGTAAGGGTAATGGCTCGTCGGTTGTGGTGGCGATAGAATGATCCTTGCTTATGGGTTTGTCGGTTTTGAGCAAATAAATTAAAGGAGTTTTCCGCCTAAATGTAGCGGTTTAAGGCCTAATCTTTGAATTTGCCCAATTCCACCCAAATTACAGATAACAGAATATAAACTCAACCATAGCACAGGACAGCGATCGCAGACATACCGTATTTTTCTGTCATTTCATCAAAGCCTGTTACCATTTGATTAAGCAAGCCAACAACCTCTTGAGCGGACATTGTATGTCTCAGAAATTAAAGAGTAATCTCTCACCATTAGTAGCGATCGCATTTCAGTAAGCCAAAGCTTTTCTCCCCAAGGAATCGTCACCATTTTAGTAGAAAAGCTGACCTCAAAGTCATAACAAAGCTGGCATCACTTTATTTATTTGTGACCCCATCTTCCAGAGACTTATACTTCGAGCCGTCAGGCATAACAGCACCTGTGAGCAAAGCACCACTCAGGTCAGAAATGCTAACTTTAGCACCTTTGAGATTTGCACCACTTAGGTAGGCACTCTTCAGATTAGCACCACTCAAACTAGCATTCGTCAAATTGACGCCGCTCATATTTGCGTTACTCAAGTCTGCACAAATTAAATTAGCGCCACTCAGGTTGGCACTACTGAAATTAACCTGACTCAAGCGAGCAAAACTCAGGTTGGCATCCCTGAGATTAGCACCACTCAATTTAGCCTGACTAAGGTTAGCATTATTGAGGTTAGCGTGGCTCAGATTGGCATTACTGAGGTCGGTTTCACTCAATTTGGTGTCACTCAGATTTGCCCGAGAGAGATTAATAGCTACTAACTCTGCACCAATAGCATCTACACCTCTGAGAGAAACACCATCTTCATTCAAATCTTGGAGTGCCAGAATTCTTGCATAGCTAACTTTTACGCCGTGTGCTGCATCAACTATACTCCAAGCTTGGTAATGAAATTGCTTCTGGCGATCAGGAGCTTCCTTAATGAATAAAATTAAAGCAACGACCATACTAAGAGCATCAACACTCTGCAAAATCTCTCCAATCAAAGAATTGTCGTCTGCCGCCACATAAATTATGATGAACAGAACGGCTGAAACAATAGCCACTAACCAGGCAGGTTGTGCCCAAAAATTATCAATGAATTTTGCTAAAATTCCTTTGAGAACTTCACCCAAGCGCTGAATGAGTGATTGACCCTGAAATTGCTGATAACTATCAGTTATTTTCGAGAGCATTTTTTGGATAACTTCACCATCCAACTGAATAGAAACTAAAGGCTTTTTCTCTTCCTCGGTTGGTGGCGCGATCGACTTAGATTCGTTCAGTAATTGTGTCTGTGATTCTTGTGGCTGATGGTGGATGACATCTTTTTTATCTGCGACAACATTTGGTGAAGAATCTGCACCTGCGCCTTTTAACATCAAACCTGTAATTGCTCTGTAGGCATCTGTCCACGCCAGCTTTACTTCGGGAGTCCAATCTTCTTGGAGATACTGCTCAAAAGCCATCAGCAGTGCGTCTCCAACTGGGCCGTAATATTTGGGAATTACCCCATAGCCGATGTGTCTGCCTCCCAAGGCATTGAGAACAGGCACTAAAGCTTCTGGAGAGCGGAGATTTTCTACTACCAATACCAAAGCATTTATGAGCTTTTTCTGTTGCTTTTCTAAATCGATATTAGCAAACAGGGGTTTAAATGCAGGGTGAGATCTGAAGAGGTTTTCGTAGAAACTAGCGGCAAATTCATCAGCACAAGGTTTGATTTTCTCGAAACTGCTTTCCAGTACCTCTACGGCTAACTCTGGCTCTTTATCAGGAACTGATTCTAATTGGTGATTAGCTGCTATAATTACCTGCTTTTCGGGGATGATCTCTGGTTCTAATTGAACTTCTTCAGGTGTAGAAACTACACCGCCCCCTTTTAACATCAAAGCTGTAATCGCGCCGTAGGCATCGATCCATGCTTGTTTGACTTCCCTAGTCCAATCTTGCTGGAGAGACTGCTCAAAAGCACTTAGTAGTGCTTCTCCAACTGGACGGTAATATTTGGGAATTACTCCATAACCGATGTGTCTGCCTCCCAGTGCGTTGAGAACTGGCCCTAAAGCCTCTGGAGAACGGAGATTTTCTACTACTAAAACCAGAGCACTTATGAGCTTTTTCTGTTGCTTTTCCATATCAGTTTTGGCAAACAGCGGTTTCAACTCTGGGTTAGTTGTAAACAATTTTTCGTAGAAGCTAGCGGCAAATTCATCAGCACTAGGTTTGATTTTATCGAAACTTTGCTCTAAAAGTTCCACATTTAAAGACATATTTTTGTTTCTCTCTTGAAAGTTGACGCTCCCCTGTGTTTAGACAGAGTTTTTTAACTATCCGGCTCTGATGAATGCTTGTGATAGAGTATGTGGAACCTGAGAGTTTCTTTGCTGACGCCAGGGCCAGATATTACAAACTCAAATTTTCCAATTCTTGCAACAGGGTAGCCATAAACTCCTCTGCATCGTTGATGCCCATTTCTCCTAAAGCTTTCCACTCTTCACTGGTGTAATCTAAATCTAGTCCCATCACGTCTTGAGTCCAATAGGGCAAATTAGATGGGTTTTCCATTAGCTCACAGGTTATTTTTAAGATTTCTGTTCCGCTCGTCTTTTTTCTAACCTTTGTCGCTAAGCAAAAGGAGAGCAATTTCGCCAAATTACTTTCGGGTGGAATGGCTATTAGAAAGGCCATATTTTGTGCTAGTACAAACTTGTCTAACTTCATTGGATATTTTCCTGTTCCTAGTTTTAAGGTACTCACCTAAATATTTCTTTCTAGCGATTAAATCAAGAGGACTTACGCTGCCTTCCTTTTATTATTACACTATCTATAGTAGTAAGGTGCTTCAGGCGCCAACTATAAGTATAGTTTGTAGGTAAGTCCTCACAATTTATATTACCGGAAAATTCAATTTTTTTATTTTAGGTCTCCAATTGTTACAGTTGTTTATCATCCCCATCTTATTGGTAAATTTTTCTCTGACTTAGAGTTGAGGTGGGGATTACAAGTGAGAAAGTCTTCAATGTCGTATTTGATGGTGTTGCAAATAGCATCAAGAGGCAAGTCGTTGGTATCGTAGCCAAACGGGTTTTCTATTTCCAGACCAATTTCTTCAATGCCAAGTAACGTAAAAGTAATCAAACTAACAAATAGGCCTGTCCCCCATCCCAAATCTTTAACTAGCTGAAAAGGTAATAACAGGCAGTAAATTAATAACAGTTGCTTGAGATGAATGGAATAAGCTAGGGGGAGGGGCGTTCTTAAAATGCGTTCGCAGTGTCCTACAGACTCCATCATACTCTTCACAGTAGTTTGCAGAAAAACTACATGACCGTAATGTAAGACAGGGTTACCACGTTGATACTGCTGTTGTATATAATCTGTTATCCAAAAGACTATCTGTAGCGGTGGATTATTGATTGTCTTTAGCTGCAAATACTGAGATCGAGACATCAATTCTTCTAATTCGCTATTTACAGGTTCTGACCTAAGATACAATTTACACGCCACAGGTAAAGCAGCTACGAGGCGCATGACTGCAATTCTTTTGGCTTGATCTTCTGGTTCAATGTCGTTCATCATTGCCCCAATTTGCAGAACCAGGTTACGGGCGTCGTTGACTAAATTTCCCCATAATCTACGACCTTCCCAA
Source organism: Microcoleus sp. S13_C5 (assembly GCF_036700845.1). NCBI lineage: Bacteria > Bacillati > Cyanobacteriota > Cyanophyceae > Oscillatoriales > Microcoleaceae > Microcoleus > Microcoleus sp. S13_C5. The sequence continues at coordinate 26,585 of NZ_JAUBPR010000040.1, read as the reverse complement.
AACCTTTCGTAAGCGGTATTAGTTCGGAAAACCAGTAATAAGCCTAAGACAATGCTGGGAATAATACTTCCCAAAATAGGTTGGGATACAGGGAGGTTGAAATAGTAAAGTACAGAAACAAAAAAACCAAACAGACCAAACCCAATAACTCGTTGATAAATCGCTAAAATAACTGAGCCTCTGAATTGAAAAGCAAGTTTAAACCAGTTTTTAGTTTTTGTTTTCATTCTTATTTCAATATCTGAAAAGTGGTTACACAGGGATTTTCTGCTCATGGTCATTCAATAGCCCCTCACGCAGTTGATGGTACGACTGCTCTAGAGATGACAAATCAATATCCGCACTAGATGTTCCGTTGTACTCAAAAGGATTTTCAAGATCGTATATCAGCAACAACAAATACATGAATGCCGTAAATAGAAAACCTGAAACAATCAAATTGGTATAAAACTCGTCGGTATGCGTTATTAACAAAGCAATGCTTGAGGCAATTATCAGAAGATGCAACAATCCATAGGCGGATGCCAGAAAGTCGGTATCGCGAATCCTTTGAATTCGGGCAATCAGAAGACGAATCTTTGCCTGTTCACCTTGAAGGCGAGCCATCAAAGGAGCTTCGCAAAACTTTGATAATGGAACCAGTAATTGATTGAGGATTGTAACGGCATTATCAACTCTGATGAATGGCTTACTCTGTTTCAAACAGAGTAGGACTGATTTGAGGATCTCAGCTAATCCTTCTGTAAGTAGGGTTGGGTCATAGTCGGGCTGACGGGCTGCAATGAACAAATTCGTATCTTGAATCGTTTCAACCGCATTCGCAATCTGGTGTGGCATATCTTCACTGGTACGGTAATCAGTCAGCGTCCCGTTCAGCATAAACGCCAAGATGAACGTTACCGCCGCCAACAGAGAACCTATCTGACTATCGAACTTACCAATTTCCCACTGCATCTGATGAGCGATCCATTTTGCCAAGCAAAATAGCGCTGTTAGGGGAATAACTTTGAGTAAGATTCCCCACTTTGACATATCGGTAAAAGTTCTGAGATTCATTGCGTTTATCCTTGATTAAAAATGTGTTTTTGGTGAGTAACGAGTGCGATCGCGCTCCATTATGCCTAGAACAATGCAACGTCAATTTATCACTTTATTAGCTATTTCCAAAGTCGGTTTATAACTTCCTAGGTATGTTCTAAATTCCAGATGCAGGGTATCTATACCCTCTTTTTCCAGTAGTGCTAATATCGCTAAATTCAATTCGTGACAAGCGTCAAAGTATAAATCCAGATTGTTATTAAAGGCTCGAATATTTATGATGCGAGCATTCTGTTCAAGTCTGTCTAGCCAAACAAAACATTGGTCATGTAAGGAATTAATAGATCTAGGTACCTTCTGAATTGCCTCGCAAATTATCGCAGTTTTTTCGACCGAAATATTGTCAATTTGGAGACTTAAATTAATCCCAAATGATTCTTCCGCTCCGGGATTTTGGGACCAATTCTCGACAATTCCAGTAATCATTTTGGAATTGGGTATCTTTTTGATAGAATCCCATTTTGCTAGACGAAGCTTTGTAGTTCTGATGCCAATCTCTAAAACTTGAACACTACCATCTATTCCCTCCACAATCACCCAGTCACCAGGTCTATATAGATTATCTGTATAAATAATAATGGTACAAAACCAGTCATAAATAATATCCTTAAGCAACAAACCGAATGTGATTCCCGCTCCACCTAATAGACCAATGAGCGCACTTGCAGAGGCTCCTAACAACAACTCACTCGCCTTTAACACTACAACAGCTAGTGCCACCGTCTGAAACAGACGAGGCACGTAGGGTACGAGCAAGTCGTCTAGTTCCGTTTGGGTGTTCAGCGCCAGTTTTCTCAGTATCTCTCCCAACAGTGGAGAGGCGCGGTAAACAATATATGCAACAGCAACAATAGCACTCAGACTGAGAATCTTAGCTAGCATCTCGCTCACTTGAGGCTTTAGATTCTCTGCCAAAATCACCTGCACAATCCAAACTCCAGCGATGAAAATTAGCCACCCTAATGGTTGCTCTAGAATCTCGACTAACTCATCGTCCAGTGTGGTATCCGTTCCGCTAGTAAGAAGCTTAACTCTCTTGATGATAATCGAAAAGAACAATCCTCTCAACAGTTGTGTGAGCGTGATGATAGTGACAACGAGAACTATTTTAGTCAGCGGTATCTGTGCCACAGTTATGTGTGAATCAAGGAGCTTTTCCTTAATTTGTTTCCCAATGATTTTCATATAACTAAAGACATCGCTCGTAATTAAATTTGATTGCATCATCATTGTTCGTTTTTCTACTTTGCTATTTTAGTGGCTACCTTAATTAACTCTAATCGAATTGAAGGCTCTAACTTCAACATTTCATAGGACTCACTATTAATTAAGTCTAATGGCACTGAAGGCTCTAACTCCAAGATTTGATAGGACTCACTCACCTCTTCTTGAGCCTTTGCTTGTTCTGGAGAAAGAGATACGATTTTGATTGGGAAATTGCTCATGGGAATCTGACTGAGAATCATTGCAGCTAGAACCATCCCTGCGCCAAGCCAGCCTCGTACTCCCAGCTTCTCGCCTAGCAGCCAAAAGGAAAATACTGCTGCAAACGCAGGCTCGAAGGTGTAGATGATCGCCGTCTCTTGGGCAGAAACCGAGTTCTGAGCGATCGCGGGTAGCCAAGTGGTGGCGGCGGTAACTAAAGCTAGGTAGATAATCGGAATCAAGTTAGTAAAGTTCGTTCCGAGTGCCTCAAGCTCTCCAATTAGTTGAGGGGCTGCCCAGACGGTTGCCAGGACTCCTACTATCAAGATTTGGACTGCGGTGAGTAACAAGGGTGGGTGGCGTGGGGTGACGACTTCAAGCGTCATGATGTAGGCCGTATAACAGAGAACGTCACCAACCATCCAGAGATCGCCGACGCTTAAGACTCCATCCTCCCATGACATTACCCCAACACCACCCAAAGCAAGTCCGGCGGCGAGGAAAGTCGTCACAAGTACACGCTGACCGAGTAGCTGTCCCAAGAGGGGGACTAAAATTACGTTCAGGCTAGCTATGAATGCCGATCGGTTGGCAGAGATAGTCTCAAGGGCGATCGCCTGGGTTGCTAAAGAGGCAAACAACAGCAGTCCCAATATTGCCCCATCGCGGAGCGATCGCATATTCAAGTCACGCAAATGCACAGCAAAAGCTAGTCCTGCCAAGGCGCAACGAATGGCGATCAGCGTTCCTGGGGAAAGGCTAACGATTGTTTCCTTAACTAGAGGGAAGGTTGTCCCCCAGAAAATGGTTACGGCAACAAGCAGTATGATGCCCTGCGTATGCTGGAATTTACGAATGCTTGTCATCGAGTTTCTATAGTTTGTTGAACCTCTGTGCTTCACCGAGAGCTTAATATTAAAAATCGGAAGCGAGGCTCAAGTCACCAGCAGCACCTCGATAAACTGATTCCAGGTCATCGGGTGTCCAGATGTCCGCATTTGCAGGAATGCAACTTCATCAACTGACAGGGACGCTTCATCGACGCTCGACATGACGACCTTTATCTCATCAATGCTGATGCAATCGTCTTGGTTGGCATCTATTGGCAGAAAGTAGGTGACGAATTCTGTGTATTTGGAAATCAAGCATCGGTGTCGGAGCATTAGTTCCCCAAACTCCTCGAAATCAATACTACCACTGCCGTCTACATCCATACATTTGAAGAGATACGCCAGATCGCCTTCAAACTTACCCACACCTGCTTGGCGCAAATGCATTGCCAATTCCCCTGGGGATATTTCACCGTTGCGATTTGTATCAATAGCATCGAACAGATAGCGCAGGTCGCCCTTAATTGATGCAGAAGCTTTCTCTAGGAAGAAATTGCGACGCTTGCCGACCATCGCGGCTTCTAGCTGGCGGCGAAAGTTATTAATGATGTGCTTGGCGGCGAGGTATCTTTGCCAATGCTCCTCCGGACTGGTCACGGCGTGTAGTGCAACTGGAACCAGCGATGGGAGACTTCGCTGCAAAACTAAGAAGAAACCGATTGTCACGATACAGAATGGCAAGGTCAGGACTGGCAGACCTAGAGGCGCAAAAATGGCACCGAGGACACCGCCTGCGATCGCACCAAGGAAGGCGCACGCTGCACCGATGAGAATACTGCGAGCTGTTGGTGCATAGAACACGCCACCAATTGCCATCGCACAAAGGAGAGCGTTGTAGCCCCACAATCCTGCGTACAGTTTCTCTGGAGGAACCCCGACGAGCCCGCCCGCGAGAACTCCTAAAATGCAGCCGAGCAGACCCACTGCTGCTCCAACGGGCGTACAGAGCGCAACTGCGAGGAAAACCAGGATGCCGGAGACGAGCTTGTCTGCAAGGAACACCTGTCCAAAGCCGATCGGCAGCGACTGGGCAATCCGAAACCAGTCGAGTGCGTTGGATGTAGTTGCTGACGGTGCTGATGCTCCCCAGTTGAAGTAGGGCTGGGGCAAAAATAACACCGCGCTTAAGAATAGCAGTGTGGCAATGTTAAACGGTAGGGTCAACAGGGGAACTTTGAACTTGGTGACAAACCAGATGCCCATAGTCTTCATGAGAACGGTTGTCATCGCCGAGAAAACGATCGCGGCGATCGCCCACGCTGGGTTCCAGGCTCCGTTGCCCGACATACCAAAGGTTGCCAGCGCCACCCCGACCAAAATACCGTTGTAGCCGAACAGACCGTTGCGAATGCTGTCTCGATCCAGTCTCAGCCAGAGCGCTGTCAGCGTCGATGCCACGACTGCCACCAGCCCCATCGTGCCAACCCAGGGTGACTGGATAAACAGCGCCGCCAGAATCAGCAGTCCGCTGAGGGGATTGTTGAGAAAGATCACCTGCCCGATCCCGCGCAGCGTGTAGTTAATAAAATCCAATCCGGGTTGATTGGCCAGACGCTGGTTTAGCGGTTGCATCGTTCCCAACATCGGCAGTCCGCTAGCCTCGCGCCCCTGGGATGACTCCTCTGACTCTAAGATCCGGGAGATTAGTTCGTGCAGGGGTGATGGCTCGTCGCCTTTGATGCCTACCGAAGGGTGATCCGCCATACTTGTTTTACCTAATTTTTGGGTACTAAATGCAGGCGCTGCACGCACCTCGGCCTGCAGCGGACATCTCACGAAAGCAGGCAAAGCGGAGCTCAGCTTTGCTTTGACGTTTTTTCCAGGCGAGAAGCGATCGCATCCACCACACCTTGGAAGATGCCTAGGGAGTTCTCGGCCATAGAGTTCAAGGTATCGATCACGGGATTGATTTCGCAGATTTCCCAACAGCAGACGCGAGGATCTTTAACAAGAGTCTCGTTGAAAATGCGGGCTTCTTCAACCAACAGGCCACCCGTAACCGGTGTCCCAGTCCCCATTGAAATCGCAGAATCCATACTATCTACGTCAAAGCTGACGTAGATTAAGTCAACCTCCGCCAGCTTCTGGAGGCAACGTTGTGCCACGGCTTCTGGGCCAATTTCCCGCATCTGCGTTGCAGTAATATTGAGGATATTGTGGGTTTCTATCAGGTGATCTTCCGCCTCCTCGGTATCTCGGACCGCGACGTATACGAGGTCGTTGATGTCCAAGTTAGGGCGATCTTGCAAGCCGAGAGACTGACACATCCGCCACAGTTCTGCTGTTTCCGGGTCTACATCGTTGATCTGTTTCGCCAAGTTATCATTGGCAAGGGCTAGTCCTAGCGGCATCCCGTGCATATTTCCCGACGGCGAGGTGAATGGCGAATGGATGTCGGCGTGAGCATCAATCCAGACTACGCCAAGTCGGCGATCGGGAAACGCCTTTTTAATCCCGGCAATAGTGCTAGCAGCGGTGGAGTGATCTCCACCAAGAACTACGGGAAATAAACCTTTCTGCAAGGCTTCGGCAACTAAATCAGTGGCACGTGCGAATACTTTGTATGCCGAGTCAATGTATTTAGCGTGCTTGTGTTTCTGGGCGCGGAAGAGCGCACTATTTTCGGTCTGCACGCGCAGGCTATCCATGCTCAGAATGCCGTTTTCAGCATGCATCCGAGCTGCCTGTTTCTGGAGTGCTGCGGTCTTAAGTGCATTAATGCCCATTGATGAACCCCTCGTTCCCGCACCCAGCTCGGAATCTACCTCAACGAGTACCATCAAGGATATCTCGGCTACCTTGGCATACTGCACGAGGATTTTCTTGAAGCTACGCAATGCACCGATGGTGATCTTGAGGTCTGACCACAGGGACTCGCTGGCGATGAACTCCTCGAAATCAATCTCGCCGTCGCCGTCTATATCTGCCTTTTTGATGGCTGCTTCGATTTCGGCGTTGGTCGCTGCTGTGTTGAAACAGCGAAGGATCTCGATCAATTCCTCAGCCGACAGCTTGCCACTCTTGTCGGTATCGATCAAATTGAAGATCTGCCGTAGGTCCGCTGCAATATCCAAATCTTCGCGACTTGCCATCCATTCGATAAAGGAATCCCGCGTCACGACTCCTGCTTTATCGGATCGATCGAGCAAGTTGGCGCGATCGCCCAAGGAAATGCCCTGACCAAGGACTTCCAGGGCTTCTGTAATTTCCTGGCGTGTTAGCGAACCATCAGCATTTGCATCAAACAAATTGAAGACGCGCTCAAATTCGGCTAGCCGTTCGTCACGAATGTTTATGGTGTTTATCATGTCTCTATGCTCCATTTAAGAAATAATCTAGCCTCGATCTGAAAGAGGAAGTACCCCGAAACCCTGTGCTGTCAAGCTTTTTAAGTTAAATTCTGTACCCGAGCTACCCAAGAACCGCTATATTAGAAGACTTTTAGTAAGTGAGCTTCACTAAAAACTATAAAGCTTTTTTGTTAAAAAATATATAAAAGCATCATCCTAAAGTTATAGAATTTGAATAATCGAGGGTGAAAGATTAAAATGTAGGAAAAGTATTACATCAGTCAAAAATAATTTTAATTTTCCGGAATCGTTAATTTTTCAGCTCCTTGACTAAGCTTGGCGATGTATATGCCTGCCAAAACTACAGAAAAAGCCAACCAGTTCAGAGGGCTTAACTCTTCCGAGAAGATTATCCAAGCAAGTATGGCAGTAATCACTGGATCGAGCAACAAGAACACGGCAACAAACCCAGAAGAAAATTTTTTGAGGTTATAAGCCTGAAGGCTTTGACCCAAAACTTGGCAGATTAATGCTTGGGCAATTATTGTTAACCACCCAGCCCAGGAATAGGGAAAAAGTACATCTTCCGTTAGCACAACGATGGGGAAAGTTAACAATGCCCCGAAGAATGAACACCACAAAAGTATCGTTGTCGCTGAAAACTTGGCTCGAAGTTTTTCTACAGTCAGCAGATTGGCGGCAGAAAAGACTGCAGATAGGATGGCAAGCGAGTCACCTGTAAAGTTATCACTCGCTACCTGCAAATCGCCAAGTCCAATTAAAATTGATCCGCTGATGGCGATTACCATGCCAATGAGGAATTTGCCCTCAAAATATTGACTGAGAAACAGCCATCCCATCAGAGTCGTGAACAGCGGGGTTACGTTATGCAGCAGATTAGAGTTAGCGACACTTGTCTGGGTGAGTGACCAAGCCCAGGTTATTAATGTGCCTGAGAAAAAACAACTCATTACTAGCAACAAGACTAAATCGCTGACTGTGTAAGGCTGCTTTTGGAGCAAGGAGTCATGGGAGTCTCTTTCCCTCAATGTCTCGAACACCTTCCCTAATCCTAAAATGACAGTGGCTACCCAGAAGCGATTGAATATTGTCGCAACCGGGCCCAGTTCCCGTTCGCTCAATCTGATGAAGATGGCGGCAAAGGATAAAGCAAGGATTGCGAGAAATAACGAAGTTAGTCCGATACTCCCTTGGAGTCGCTGCGCGATCGCACCTTGTGTCTGCTCTATCTGTGGCGGTGATGCTTTCAGTTCAATTGTCATCTTCACTTCTCAAAGTAGTACCTGCGCCACGCCAATGGTGGCGCAAGCTAATAGCATTACTCTTGCATTCCTGCATACAGCAGCCGGACAAATAAGCGGACACCATCATCATTTTTTAAAGTTGAATAAGAGGGAGCTTCACTGTTACCGATCGCACGCAAATCGGAGAGCAGTTCTGGATGGAATTGGCAAGTAAACGAGCGTCTAATTTTCTTAGTTTCAAAGTCTTTGTAGTTAATGCAGGTAGCCGAACATTCCGTAAGTATGGCGCCATCCGCTGCTGTAGAACAGAGGATTTCCAGGGAATCGGGCAGTTGTATCAGCCATGACAGAGCGCTTCCAGCGATGATGTGCCGATAGGGAACAATAGCATCATGAATACTGCGGTAAGCCCAGTTTGCAAACAATATTGCTTCTTCATTGACTTCATCCGAATGAAACATCGAAATTGATACTTCGCGCTCGTATTGAATCGTTGTGTCAATCACACCTTCATGTGCATCAGCGGTTACATCGTGGGCATGAATGAGTTCCCAAGGAATACCCAAGGCATCGCCGTCGGGAGACTGATAAGGCAACAACACGCAATCGCCAACTTCTTTTAATTCATTGAGCGTCACGGCAAAATGCTCGTCATTCCAGCCCTTCGCAACGACTCGTCCATCACGCTTTTTGACTGGGAGTGTCTTGCCCATTGCTTCGATGCGCTGGCATACTTCTTGCAACGATCTCAGAGCCATGCCTGAGCGATCGCGCTCCAGAGATGTCGTACCCAAAACTTCTTTGACTGCACGACGGATGAGCCGTATATGACATTCAGCAGCTAACTGGTGTCCCACACAAATAAAGATGGCAGCAGCACTGGTGGGCGATCGCGAGATCAATAATTTTTCCACTAATGCAAACATATCCTCTCGCGAACACGCCGGACTTGTCCAGGTGGAGGCATCGTATGTCGATGGATCGCCGCCTTCGACTACTACGGCATAACCAGAGTTAATTGCGGGAATAACTATTTCTGGATCGAGGACTCCTGTTGACCAAACAGGTAGTAATACTGAGTCCAGATCGGCGACTTTCTGAGCAATATAGGCGACATTTTTGGAAGCCCGAACATCTTCGCCCTTAGCGTTAACGCCTACGTGTTCCCAAGGTTCGATGATAGTAATACAGTTGCGTAACAAATTGGGATGCAACAGTAGAAACTCCAAGTCTGACTGTGAATTAATCACTTTTTCTAAAGGCTTGGCGTGTCCCCACTCAAAAATGCCGTCGCTGGCAAATAGTTCTTTTTCCAAAAGCGGATCTTCAGAATTTCTATCGGCTAAGAAACGACCTAACAAAATATGTGCTGATTCAAAATCAGATCTGCCTTCATGCACGTAGCCCGGAGTTAGTCGCCAATCGGTTGTGGTGGTTGTATATTGTTTAACTTTGATAGATTCTAGGCTCATAATTTAGATCCTTCTGTTAGGAAACTTAAGCTTGTCATCACAGGAATTGCACCAAGTCTGGATACTCAACTAACTCTTTCCTAAATTAGGAAGTTAATTTAGATTAACTTTATATACCCCCTCTAAGTAGGTAAGGGGGATTAAACCGAGCTATGTAACATTATGTAAACAGGGCTAACTTAGCCACGCTTAGGGCTAAGGATACTTTACAATCGTTTAAATAATTGTGTTTTATAGCGCCTACCGACTTAAGGCAAAAGTTCCTCGATCCGTATTCTTGCAACTATTGTACATTGTACATCGATAATGCCATCAAGTTTCATCCTCAGCTAAAGTAATCAGTCCATCATCTAAGGTGAGATTTAACTGCTTATCCAAACTCGGTATTAAATCAATACCAAAGTTTTGATTTTTATCTTGCGCTATGGCGCTAATTCTTACACCAATACACAATTCATTACGGTTTTGTGCCGCTAATACACAATCAGCGAAAGTCAGCTTGCTAATCTGTTCTATGGGAAAGTAAAGCGATATTGGCTTGACATACAGTTCGCTACCTTCCGGTGAGAACAAATCACGATATATTGACATTATATCAGGCTCTTGGGATACCTGGGCTAAAATTTTTGACACAAATTGATCGGTGAGGAGAAAGTCTTTGACACCTGCTTTGATTACTAGGTCAGTGTCTTGCGAGTCAATTATTTCTGCAATCAATTCGGTAGTTACTTTGTTTCCTGTTTTATTTGTATATTCTCTGAAAATTTGCCGAATTTCTAACAAAAGGGTGAGGGTTTTAGCATCTATTTCCTCGGCGTTTTTACCTCGACCTGCCAAAATAGAGATACTGTTAAATTCATAAGGCTTTAAAGTTGCCAACTGCTCAATAGAGTCCAAATTTACCTGGATAATACTCATCTTGATATCTGGGTATTCTTTGGCAATATTGTCAAATTCTCCTTGCACTTCCTTGGTTAAATTTTGTGTTACCAAGTTAACCTGTGAACCAGCCACCAGGTATTTAGCATATTCTTCAATAGTAATGGGGGTTTTGTTATTCCAACCAATAACAAGGTGTTTTTCAGGTTTTCGCTCTAAAGATTTGCTACGGTCAGCATAACCTTTCACTAAGGGTTGCACTACAGGTTGGGGAGAAAAGTGGATGGTTGAGTCATCTTCTGCCAGAATTATAATTTCATCTGAGTCATCTAGCTTGTAATTCTTGCTGGCTCTTATTGTCAAAGTGCCATCGCGATGACGCACACCTATTGGTATACCAATTAAGAAATGAAATGGTAATTCACCGAAAGTTAAACTTTGCCAGCCTTTTTCCGGGCGATAGAAATAGAATTCGTTGCCTTCAAAACCCACTAAGTTTAAATATACTGCTGCTAGTCCTATACTCCGCGATGTTTGAACTAAAATTCGAGCTAAAATATCCGCCTCATTTAGAGTAATTATGGCTCCTGGAGCAATGTTTTCCGCGAGGCGACGATATTGTTCCAAATGTAATTCTACGACAATTACTGGCAAGGAGTCTTCCTGGTTAGCTGCCACAACTGCCAGGATAGCTTTGATTACCCGTGCATCAGATAAAGTTTTAAACTCTTCGGAATCGGAGGCTTTGGCATCATTCAAAATAATCACGGATTTAGCAACTTTGATTCCCACCTTATCTAGATCACTTAAATTGGTGATGGAGCCATTGCGAGTCACCAATCGTGTGGTTTTGGTTTTGCCTAAATTATCCCGAAGAAAACCATCCATTTCCTCTTTAGGTTTTTGAGACAAAAAAACAACTACGGCATCATCTTCTGATTCATTAGCAACTACTAATTCTTTAACAATGTCTACAATTCTATCTGTAAATCCCAAAATTAAAGTATGGTTATTTTCTACTACTATACTTTTCCCTTTCCGTAGCGACTGAACTTTGGATTCAAATTCTTGAGTGATGAAAGCAACTAAACTCGAAAATAGTATCAAGCCGATAACAATTGTGAATAGGCCCACAAACTTAGTTGCAAAATTGGCATTGTCTCCTGTGTCTCTTAGACCTATTAGCTGAACAAATACGTCCCAAGGAAAATCTGATTTATCTTGTATATCTTGATTGGGAAACCACCATTCTGCTAGGTAACGTGCTATTGTCATCACAACAAAAGTACCAAAAAAGGCTAACAGTAATGCCAGAAAGACTGAAAACCCTCCCTTCGACATAAAGTTGTCGAACTTATACTCTAGACGCTTTTTCCGAGAAACTTGATTGTGAGACAATTTTTTAATCTTGCTTGTCAAATTTATCACTTATCCTTTGTTGATTTATTAGCTTATGTTTTTAGTTTATGTTCATCCAACTTTACCATATTTATAAAAATTAAGTAATTAAAATTTGGCTGAGCTTGGTAACTAGAAACGAGAAAATGGAAGCAGTCAGGGGTCTGATATCAAATCCAGTTAATCAGCCACACAATTAATTGGGCAGGGGATATGGGGCATGAAGTATCACGGAAGTGAGTACAATTAGCCGGATTTGATATAACCCTTGATTCGCTAACATGATCTTACAAGGGAAGGGGACTGTTGAGAATGCGACAAAAGCTCAATTTAAACCGATTGTCTCAGGTCAGGGAAAGAATGTGATATCTATGCAAGTTCCACGAATACAATGCTGCCGGCAAACTCCTCCTCCGGCGAGAAGTATGGAGCTTTATCAACAAGCGCGGGGTCAAAACAGTATGTCTACAGTATGTCTCCTGAAGGAATGTTCAGCTCATGACAGCCGACTCCCAATCCTTGATATATTCTTCCGCGATCATCATCGTGCAAGCCTCCTTGATGCCTTCCTCATCACCTTTGTCTAACAGCTTCTGCAATGTTGCTCTCACCCCTGCCAAGCGTGAAGCTGGCTTGAGAATACCGTAGAGGCGGAATATGTTATCGGCTGATATACTGCGATGTTTTAGTGCTTTTCTGCCTGCCAGTTCCGAGTCCAGACTGAGCCAGTAGGGGCTAGTGTAAAACGCTTTCTCATCTGATACCACTCCTGGCAACAAGCAATGGATTAAGAGAGGATATTGTGTAGCTTCCAGAAGAATAAGCGCAGCGAGGAGCCATCCGCAACAGTAGACAGTTTGTCATCTCCAGCAACACCTCTAAGCTGTTGAGCAGCAGGTCACGTCCGAGCAAAATGTACTTGATCGGTTACATATCCACCTCTTTGTTCTGCTGCACGTAAATATTGAGCATTTATTGAGGTGGTGGCGCCAGTAGGGACAGGGGTACAAGGTGGCAAATCGTGTAAAGAAGTCCTTCAAGGCTGCCGCCAAAAAAAGATTTTTGCTGTTCGGGTCGCTTGGGTTCCACAATCTCAGCAATGGTGTGGAAGAAGCGCCACACCCCAGGCTCAATGTAATAGCGGAAGCTGAAATGAATACTACCCAAATCTCCAACGCATCTGAGGCAAAATTTTAGATAAAGAAAGCCCAGCTCGCTCTCGCCATCCCAAAGCAACAAATTCTTGAGATGGGCTGTCGCTTAAGGATGAGTTTAGGGGATCGATCGCCCATCTAACTAATAAGTTTTGTACAAAACCCGGCCTGTGACTTGGAGAAATATCCATTTTGTACCTGCATGACAGCCAAAAAGATTATGCTAGAATCCATCAATACGCAGTCGTAGGTTGGGCACGGGCCGAGAAGAGCAATCTTCTTGCAGTCTAGGGGAGGTTGTAGGTCAGCCACCATTTGGGTCTTCCCAGTTGAAAGCCACCCTGCAACATGAGCCTGGAATCTGCAACCGCAGCCGAGTGCGGCAGATAGGTTGGGAGTGTCGCGCTAGAATAAGCAGTACGAGTTAACACTCGAACACAAACGCTCGTTGTGCGAGCGTGACCTCGAAACGGGCACATAGCAGCAGGTGATGGGAATAAATCATGTTTGAACGCTTCACAGAAAAAGCAATAAAAGTAATCATGTTGGCCCAGGAAGAAGCTCGCCGCCTGGGTCACAACTTCGTAGGGACAGAACAGATCCTCCTGGGTCTGATCGGTGAAGGAACCGGGGTGGCAGCTAAAGTCCTCAAATCAATGGGCGTCAACCTGAAAGACGCGCGCATTGAAGTGGAAAAAATCATCGGGCGCGGTTCCGGCTTCGTAGCAGTCGAAATTCCGTTCACCCCCCGCGCCAAGCGGGTTCTAGAACTATCCCTAGAAGAAGCTCGCCAACTCGGACACAACTATATCGGCACCGAACACCTGCTGCTGGGCCTGATCCGCGAAGGTGAAGGAGTAGCGGCGAGAGTCTTAGAAAACCTGGGAGTAGACTTGTCGAAAGTCCGCACCCAAGTGATTCGGATGCTGGGAGAAACCGCAGAAGTCGCAGCCACCGGCGGCGGTGCCCGTACCAAAACCCCAACCCTGGATGAATTCGGCGCGAACCTCACTCAAATGGCGGTCGATGGCAAACTAGACCCAGTAGTCGGACGCCAAAAAGAAATCGAACGGGTAATTCAAATCCTCGGTCGCCGCACCAAAAATAACCCGGTACTCATCGGCGAACCCGGAGTCGGTAAAACAGCGATCGCCGAAGGTCTCGCCCAGCGCATTGCTAACAACGATATCCCAGACATCCTCGAAGAAAAGCGCGTCGTTACCCTCGACATCGGCTTGCTGGTTGCGGGTACTAAATACCGGGGCGAATTTGAAGAACGCCTCAAAAAAATCATGGACGAAATCCGCACGGCGGGTAACGTGATTTTGGTGATTGACGAAGTGCACACTTTGATCGGTGCAGGTGCGGCTGAAGGGGCGATCGACGCGGCAAACATTCTCAAGCCGGCTTTGGCAAGAGGCGAACTCCAGTGTATCGGCGCTACCACCCTCGACGAGTACCGCAAGCACATCGAGCGCGATGCAGCCTTAGAACGGCGCTTCCAGCCCGTTATGGTCGGCGAACCCACCGTTGACGAGACGATCGAGATTCTCTTTGGTCTGCGGGAACGCTACGAACAGCACCACAAGCTGAAAATCTTGGACACGGCCCTGGAAGCCGCAGCGAAACTATCACATCGGTACATCTCCGATCGCTTCCTCCCAGACAAAGCAATTGACTTGGTAGACGAAGCAGGTTCTAGAGTCCGCCTGATCAACTCCCAACTGCCCCCCGCAGCCAAAGAACTTGACAAAGAACTGCGCCAAGTCCTCAAAGATAAAGACGAAGCGGTGCGTTCTCAAGACTTTGACAAAGCCGGCGAATTGCGCGATCGAGAAATGACCATCAAAGCCGAAATTCGCGCTATTTCCCAAGCCAAAAAAACCGACTCTGCCCGCACCGGCGAAACCGACCCATCGCCAGTAGTCACCGAAGAAGATATCGCTCAAATCGTGGCAAGCTGGACGGGCGTCCCGGTAAACAAACTGACCGAATCCGAATCCGAAAAGCTGCTGCACATGGAAGATACCTTGCACCAACGTTTGATCGGCCAGGAAGAAGCAGTGAAAGCCGTTTCCCGCGCCATCCGTCGCGCTCGCGTTGGCTTGAAAAATCCCAATCGCCCGATCGCCAGTTTCATCTTCTCCGGGCCTACCGGCGTCGGCAAAACCGAACTCACCAAAGCCCTAGCCGGCTACTTCTTCGGTTCCGAAGATGCGATGATTCGGCTGGATATGTCGGAGTACATGGAACGGCACACCGTCTCCAAACTCATCGGTTCTCCTCCAGGCTACGTCGGCTACAACGAAGGCGGCCAACTCACAGAAGCAGTCCGGCGCCGTCCTTACACCGTCGTGCTGTTCGACGAAATCGAAAAAGCCCACCCCGATGTCTTCAATATGCTGTTGCAAATATTGGAAGACGGTCGCTTAACAGATGCCAAAGGTCGCACCGTGGACTTCAAAAACACGCTGCTAATTATGACCTCAAACATTGGTTCTAAGGTGATTGAAAAAGGCGGCGGCGGCCTCGGCTTCGAGTTCAGCGACAACCAAGCCGATGCTAATTACAACCGCATTCGTTCTTTGGTTAACGAAGAACTCAAAAACTACTTCCGCCCCGAATTCCTCAACCGACTCGACGAAATTATCGTCTTCCGCCAGTTGAACAAGGAAGAAGTCAAGGAAATTGCGGTCATCATGCTCAAAGAAGTGTTCGGTCGTTTGACAGAACAGGGAATCACTCTGGAAGTGACCGAAAAATTCAAAGAACGGCTGGTAGAAGAAGGCTACAACCCCAGCTACGGAGCCCGACCCCTGCGCCGCGCCATTATGCGCTTGTTGGAAGACAGCTTGGCTGAGGAAATCCTTTCTGGCCGCATCAAAGACGGCGACACCGCTGTTGTGGATGTGGGCGAGGACGGAATTGTTAAGGTGCTGCAAGGTCAAAAGCGCGAATTGCTGCCCCAAGGCGCTGAGTAAGTTTGAGTTGTGTGCGATCGCGAGTTAAGTTGGGAAATAACTAATCTCGCAGTCGCAAACAACTCAAAATCCTCACATAAAAAAGGTAGAGAATTTAAATTCTCTGCCTTTTTTATGAGTTAATATCAAGAGGAGACTTATTGCATAAATCTTTTATTGATAGGGAAACCGGAGGTGCAACGCAGATGCCTTTCAAGATAGTTTACAAAGGCATACTCTTCAAGTCTAGTAATTAACAGCGACATACTTCAATGGTAAGCTGTACTGCATTTAAATTGTATATTTGGGGCGGGTTCGCGTTCCCAGCCCACTCATAGTTTGATTATTTCTTGAGATGCAATTTAAATGCTGAGCGAGCTTAATCAGATAATTAGTGGCAACTATTTAGCGAGGACTTTCATGACATCTGAAAAAAATAAGTTGGGTACACAAGTAGCAGAAAATCCGCCTGAAACCTGGTGGCAGAGAGCGTGGAAGTCGCAGCGAGAAAATCTTCAGATAGTGATTATTGCTTTGAGTTTAGCAATAGTGATTCGAGCGTTGGTCGCCGAACCGCGCTACATACCCTCAGATTCTATGGTACCCACTCTGCACGTGGGCGATCGGGTCGTAGTCGAAAAAATCTCCTACTACCTCGATCCTCCAAAAACTGGCGACATCGTAGTATTTACTCCCCCGGAAAAGTTGCAAGAAGAAGGCTTTACCCAAGACCAAGCGTTCATCAAGCGGATAATTGGCTTACCGGGTCAAACCGTCGCCGTTAAAAAAGGTTTAGTTTATCTCAACGACAAACCCCTGGTCGAAAAATATATTGCCGAACCTCCTAAATACCAGTGGGGGCCTTATCGCGTCCCAGAAAATCAATACTTTGTGATGGGAGACAACCGCAACAACAGCAACGACTCCAGCAGGTGGGGATTTTTACCTAAGCAGAATATCATCGGCCGCGCTGTAGTGCGGTTTTGGCCTCTAGAACGCATCGGGGAAGTTTAAAGTCAGTTGACTGTTGACAGTTGACTGTTGACAGTTGACTGTTGTCATAGCAAGCCCAATGCCCCATTTCCAATGCCCCATGCCCAATGCCCATGCTTTATCCTGTACGGAAATTTCTACTTATTCTTGTGCCTTAAGGGGTAGGGACTTCCTCCGACAACTGATAAAATGGTACAAAAAGCAGCGGGATTTCTCGCCTAGACTAGATCAAAATTAGTAGAATATTAAAAAATTAGGAAAGCTATGGGATTTTTTGATTCAGAAATTGTTCAGCAAGAAGCCAAGCAGTTGTTTGAAGACTATCAATCTCTCATCAAACTAGGTGGCAATTACGGGAAATTCGATCGCGAAGGCAAGAAAATGTTCATCGCTCAGATGGAATCAATGATGGAGCGCTACCGTATTTTTATGAAGCGCTTCGAGCTGTCTGAGGACTTCATGGCTCAGATGACTGTAGAGCAGTTAAAAACACAGCTCAATCAATTTGGCATCACGCCCCAGCAGATGTTTGAGCAAATGAACTCAACGCTGGAGCGGATGAAATCTGAGCTGGAAAAACAAGCATAAGTTCAACTGTTGACAGTTGAACTTATGACTGACTTATGACTGACTACTAATTACTGATAATTAAGGGCGCTCAAAAGCTGAAGCAGGTTTGAAATTTTCTGCTGGAACGCCTTCCAAAGCTTGGCTCATAAAATCGCGCCAAACAGGGGCGACAATAGTACCACCTGTAGCACCGTAGCTCATCGGTCTATAATTGTCGTTGCCCATCCAAACAGCCACCGACAACTGCGGCACGTAACCTACAAACCAGATATCCCGTTCTGAGGAAGTTGTACCAGTTTTCCCAGCAGCCGGCCGCCCAAGTTGGGCCGCCCTTGCAGTTCCGTTGTTAATTACCCCCTGCAGGGCGCTGTTGACAGATGCCGCCGCCCAGGAATTGAGAACTAATTTGGGTTTGGGCGTATTGTCGAGCAAGACATTGCCACTGCTGTCAGTAACTTGCACGATAAATGTGGTGTCAGAATGCCAGCCGTTGTTGGCGAAGGTAGCAAAAGCTCCGGCCATTTCTAAAGGAGTGAGGTCAACGGCACCCAAGGGCAAAGAAATCACCGGTTCCATCGGACTTCTGATGCCGAGCACGCGACAAATCTCAATCACTTTATTCAATCCGACTTCTTGCCCCAGCTTGACGGCGGGAACGTTAAGAGATGATTCCAAAGCTCTGCGGATGCTGACGGCACCGGAGAAGCCGCCGCCGTAGTTTTGAGGGTAATAGTAGCCGTCGCCGTCGCGGTAGCCGACAGGCGAGTCGTAGACAACTGAATCCGGGGTGTATTTGCCGCTAGCAAAGGCAGCGTAGTAGATAAAAGGCTTAAAAGAAGATCCGGGCTGACGGCGTGCTTGAATGGCGCGGTTGAACTGACTCTTTTCGTAATCGACGCCGCCCACCATTGCTTTGACGAAGTGGGTGCGGGGATCGACGGCGGCTAGGGCAATTTGACCTTCCTCGCGATCGTAAAACAGCCCTTGGTTGTAAAGCCGATTGTGCCACGCTTTGACGGTTTCTTCGGCTATGCGCTGCATTTTGAGGTCGATCGTGGTTTGAACGCGCATTCCTCCCTTAACCACGGCATCTCGCCCGAAACGCCTCGTCAGTTCCTGGACTACGGCTTGTGTTACGTAAGGAACTTGAGATACCCCAAAAGAGGTAATTTTGCCTAGCTTAATTTTTTCCTGGCGGGCTGCTGTTTCTTGGGCCGGCGTAATCCATTTGAGTTCCTTCATGCGGCTTAAAACGGTTATTTGCCGCTCTTTTGCCAACTTGTAATTGACGAAAGGACTGTATTCTTCGGGGGCAGAAATTAAGCCGGCCAGCATCGCTGCTTCTGC
The DNA here is from genome assembly GCF_036700845.1 of Microcoleus sp. S13_C5. Taxonomy (NCBI): domain Bacteria; kingdom Bacillati; phylum Cyanobacteriota; class Cyanophyceae; order Oscillatoriales; family Microcoleaceae; genus Microcoleus; species Microcoleus sp. S13_C5. Next base: position 7,844 of record NZ_JAUBPR010000040.1, on the reverse strand, counting down.
AAGAGTCAAATTACTTGCTGACTTGTTGAAATAGCTTCGAGAGGCTGTCTCTACCCCGTACAAGTTGTGACCTAAGTAGATTTGATTCAGGTATAGTTGCAGAATTTGGTCTTTGGTGAGAATTTGCTCCAAGCGGATAGACATTACCGCTTCAGCTACCTTGCGACTAAATTTTGACTGGGGAGAAAGAAACAGGTTCTTGACTAGCTGCATAGTCATAGTTGAGCCGCCTTCAACGGTTCTACCTTTCTCTAGGTTGACTAGGAGAGCTCGGGCTATCCCGCCGGGGTTGATGCCTTTGTGGGTGAAGAAGTTGCTATCTTCGATCGCCAGAACAGCTCGTTTCAGGTTCGGGGAGATTTGGTCAAGGGGTACGACATCCCGGTTGGCTTCATCGTGGATGCTGGCTAGCGGCTTGCCGTTGATGTCGTAAATGTGGGTAGTTTCTGTGGGAGAGTATGTTTGCAAGATCCGAACATCTGGCAAATTGCGGAAGCTGATCGCTAAGCCAACCAGTCCACCAGCGACTACGGAACTGGCAAGCATTGTCATGCTGAGTATGGTTCCGGCGGTCACTTTACTGACTGACTGAACAAACTCGAATACGGGGGCTGAGTTTTCCGTGTTATTGCGGACTGCGTTGGTTGACACGTGAATTTCACTTCCTCACTCGATTTGGGGTTTAAGACTTTTAATTTTAGATGCGAACCCTAGAGACAGTCAGTCGATTTTAGATTTTAGATTTTAGATTTTAGATTTATTCCACAGATGAATCTGGGAGTTTGAACAAGAGTCTAAAATTTGGGGATCTCCACGACTGTTGTCGGGGGCGGGTATCCGTTTTTGGGCGGGGTCAGCTAATGAAAGCCGGTCAGCTTTGGGATTATAGTAGCTTGATAGTTATGTTTTTATGCGTCAACCAGTGAGTGTAACTAATTCTGCTGCACTTTGGCAAAATATGATGGACGATCGCTCCCCGATGATAACTCCTAACCTTTCAGCGCTTTACCGCGGCGTCAGCGAGATTTTTCCAGATCGACCTGATTCTAGCAACCCTGACGAAAATTTAGCCCAACTGCTGGCAAAAGTCGATCGACCGTTGCGCGTCAAACTGGGAATTGACGCCACAGGGGCGGACATTCACTTGGGACACAGCATTTGCTTCCGCAAGCTGCGGGCTTTTCAGGATGCCGGTCACACAGCGGTACTGGTCATCGGAGATTTTACCGCAAGAATTGGCGATCCGACAGGAAAGTCCGAGATGCGAAGCCAGTTGACGGCCGAACAAGTGGCGGAAAATGCCAAGACTTATTTAGACCAAGTGCGTCCGATTCTAGATTTTGACACGCCCGGACGTTTGGAAATTCGCTATAACTCCGAGTGGTTGTCAAAATTGGACATGGCGAAGATTTTGGAACTGCTAGGCACGATGACGGTGCAGCAGATGCTCGCTAAAGAGGGATTTGATAACAGGATGCAGCAGGAAAATGCGATTTTCCTGCACGAGTTTCTGTATCCACTAATGCAGGGTTACGATTCGGTGGCTTTGGAAGCTGATGTTGAGTTGGGGGGAAGTGACCAAAAGTTTAATATTGCGGTGGGAAGAGATTTGCAGCGGCATTTTGGGATGAAACCGCAGTTTGGTTTGCTGATGCCGATTTTGATCGGGACTGACGGGGTGCAGAAGATGTCGAAGTCTTTGAACAATTATGTGGGTTTGTCGGAAGACCCGCTGACGATGTATTCTAAGTTGGAGAAAATTTCCGATAGTTCGATCGCCCAATATTTTGAACTATTGACAGATTTGCCACTTGATGAATTGCCCGAAAATCCGCGAGAAAAACAGAAACTTTTGGCTGTGGATGTGGTGCGCCAGTATCGGGGGAAGGAAGCGGCGGAACGCGCACAACAAGATGCAATTGGGCTGGTTAAAGGTGCTGCGGGACAAGCTGATGCTGTGGCGGAGTTTTCTTTGGCAAACGTCCAGTTTCCGGCTAAGTTGTTTTATATTCTCAGTGCTAGCGGGCTTTGTAAAAGTAGCGGTGATGCGCGGAAGTTGATGCAGGGCGGCGGGGTAAAGTTGGAGGGCGATCGGGTTTCTGATGTTAACCTTACTTTTGAATCACCGGCTGATTTATGCGGTAAGGTTTTGCAGGTTGGGAAGAATAAGTTTGTGCGATTGGTGTCTTGAATCTCTTGTTTAACCGCAGATGAATACTGAAGATGAACGCTGATAATCGAATTATTGTGGCTTTGGATGTTTCGAGTCAAGAAGATGCGATCGCACTTCTTGACAAACTGCCTGATGTATCTTTCTGGAAAGTGGGTTTGGAACTGTTTGTGAGTTCCGGGCCGGGGATTTTGGAAATTTTAAAACAGCGGGAAAAGCGGATTTTTCTGGATTTGAAGTTTCACGATATCCCGAATACTGTGGCTGGTGCTTGTCGGGCTGCTGCTAAGTACAATGTGGATTTATTGACGATCCATTCTACTTGTGGTAAAGATGCTTTGAAAGCGGCACAGTTGGCTTTGACTGAAGGGGCGGCGGCTGTGGATAAACCGACTCCTAAATTAATTGCAATTACTCTCTTGACAAGTTTGAATTCGCGACAGTTGGCTTTTGAGTTGAAAATACCTTTGGAGTTGCCGGAATATGCTTTGCACATGGCATTGTTGGCTAAGGAAACGGGTTTAGCTGGTGCTGTTTGTTCTCCGCAAGAAGTGGAACAGTTGCGGATGAGTTGCGGGGATGATTTTGTGTTAGTTTGTCCCGGTGTGCGTCCGAGATGGGCTGATGGAGGCGATCAAAAACGATCGATGACTCCGAAGGCGACTTTGAAAGCTGGTGCGGATTATCTGGTGATTGGGCGGCCGATTACTGCTGCGGATGATCCGGTGGCGGCTTTTGCGCGTATTTGTGAAGAGATTGAGTAACAATATGAATGTTTTTTAAACCGCAGGTAAATACAGATGAACACAGATAATATTTCATCAGCGTTTATCTGTGTTTATCTGCTAATATCTGCGGTTGAAACTCCGACTTTGGCAGTTAATTTTGTGACAAATCATGCTAACCCTATGAATGCCAGTCGGTATGGTTTGTTAGTGCGATCGCCATGTCCCGCTGATTTAGAAACTTTGGTCGATCGCCTGTTGCAAGATTTGCCGAGTTATGCTAATCGCGTAATTGTGCGATCGCACTTTTCTCCTAACACTAAAACACCGCCTGGTTACGTGCTGCCACAAATAATTTTAGCCGGCCGCCCGGAGTTTGAACCGCTACCTTTAAATTTTGAAGATGCACTTCCTGAAAATGCTAGTCAAGTTTTCATTACTACTTTGGAACGGCAGTATCGCGGGGGAAAACCAGTCGAAATTGAGCAATATCATTGGTTATTTTTCACTAAAACCGATAACGGGTGGGAGTTAGTAAAAATTGTTTCTCGGTTTGGTACTGCGACGGATGTTCGTCCGTTGTTGTGGCCAGAGGGGGAGAAAAGCGAAATTGCTGAGGCTATTCGTTTGTGGTTGCGCGATTGTCAGGCAAAAAATAAGTTGTCTCGCAACTAAATTGTATTTTTTGGGCGGGCGAGGCGCCCACCCCACATGAAATAATTTTTATTGTGGAACAGGCATCTTGCGGTTGGTTGTTGGTTGGGGTCTGATTAACAGTCTGGATTGGAGCGGCTTCATATCTTTTGTTAGTTCTAACCCTTGGGTTGGAGTGCCGATGGTTGTAGGACTTATACCTGTGTCATTACTTGTACCTCTTTTTTTAATAACACCTTTTTTTATAATATCTAGTATAAGGCCCGCTGTTAATAAATCACGAGGTGGAAATAGATAAGTTGGAAATTCCGAAGAGGTTTGACCTTCTAAATTAGGAAATACTCAATTCTAAATCAAAGGATAACCCGTCAAAAGTACATTGTGACCTAAGAATTTATCTTCATGGTGCTCAGTATTTCAGCGTTTCCTTGACTCCGATTTTGCTTGGCTCAAAGATAGAGACCATTCCACAGAATTCATTGAATATTGTGTAATACTCTTCCCCACGATCAATATCGTGCCAAAATCTTTGGCTGTGCATTGCTTCTCTTGCATAATAGCCAAATGTGTACAGTGCAATTTCCTTTTTCATTACACCAGACATAATCATAAAGTAAATCTCTTCCAAAAAGCAGATAAATACCTCTTTTTCCTGTTTTGTGACTGATATGCTGCTAGAGCTATCATGCCAAAGCTCACAGACTTTCTGGATTGACTCGTTCTCATCGAATCTTTTGCTCATCTCATGAAACTTCTCATATCTACGTATCCTATTGAGATCTATGAACTCAAGAATGCCTTTCAAAAAACCTAGGAGTCCTATTAGTCCACCAATAGCTTCAATAAAGTTTTTCATGATTATATATCAAGTGGGAATAGATGATAATTATTGCCTAATATACTGATGATCGGCAAAAAAGTCATGGTGCGGTTCACAAGGATTTATACTCATCGCAAAAATGACACGCTCCCCATCTTGCGGGCGGGCGATACGCCCAACCCCTACTCCCCACATGAAATAATTTTTATTGTGGAACAGGCAAGATGCCTGTTCCTGACAGAAAATAAGGTTATTGTGGAACAGGCAAGATGCCTGTTCCTGACAAAGGTATCAGAAAATTCCCGAATTTTCGGTTGAGCGATTTACGTGGGTGGGGACGGGTTTATGAGATTACCTGTTTTAGTCAATTATAGTTGGTGAAACCCGCCCATACAAAGCACAGCAAAAAATTATTACAATTGCTATTTTAATTCATCCAATTTAGCCTTAATAGCCTGCATATCTTGCCACATAAACCATTTCGGCGTCTCCGGTTCGCGGGAGGGGTTTCGCAGCAAGTACGACGGGTGAAAAATTGGCATACACAAACGATTTTCCCATTCAATCCATTGACCTCTGATTTTACTTATCGGCCGCTTGTCGCTCAACAAACCTTTGAGGGCTGTTGCACCAGTTAATAAAATAATTTTGGGGTCTAAGATGCGGATTTGTTCGAGCAAGTAAGGTTTGCAAGCTTCGATTTCTTTTGCTGTCGGAGGGCGGTTGTTGGGAGGGCGACATTTGATGACGTTGGCAATGAATACGTCGGTTTCTGCACTCAATCCCACGGATTCTAAAATCTTATCTAACAGTTTGCCCGATCGCCCGACGAAGGGCAATCCGGTTTCGTCTTCGTTTTGTCCGGGTGCTTCTCCCACAATCAAAATTGAGGCTTGAGGATTGCCGCGCCCGATGACAGCGTGAGTGCGGCTGTTGCCCAATTCACAGCGGTAGCAGCGGTTGCAGTGCTCGCCGATTTGTTCCATATTTTGATAAGTGCCGGGAGGAATGGGAATTTTGGCATTTGCTGGTATTGAGTCTGTTTGGAAAGTGGCACTTTGATTGTTGTCAAAAAGGCTCAGTTGCAAGTCGCTGGACATACATTTTACAATTAGGGAGATATTTTCGAGTCTAGAGTTTATAGTTTAGATCGGGTTTGGTGATTTGAGATTGGCTAGAAGCTTGTGTGCGATGCTGTCGATTCCCTACGGGATAGCTACGCTGCACGCACAATCTCCAATTAACACTGGCACAATCTCCTATTTTTTGGTTGAGCTCGTACAGGCAAAAATATGTTCTCTAACCCGTTTTTTGACGATCGCGCCGATGCAGGTGAAAAACTGGCCGAGGCAGTGGTGGACGAGTTCGGCAAGTTGAGTTTAATGACACAGCAGGCGGTGAAACCGATTGTTTACGCCTTGCCACGCGGGGGTTTGCCCGTTGCTGTGCCGATTGCGCGTCGCTTGGGCTGTCCTTTGGATGTGGTTGTCGCTAAGAAAATTACTCGCCCAGATAATTTAGAATTGGCGATCGGGGCTGCAACTGCTGATGGTCACGTCCTCTGGGAAAAGCAAAAGCAGCACAATTTACGCTTGCAAAAATCAGCACTGCCCCTGGCTCAAAATAATGCTCAATCTTTGCTGGCAGATTTGTCTCCTGGACGCCCAAATATCAGCGCGGCTGGGGCTTTGGCGATTTTGGTAGATGACGGCATTGCTACGGGGATGACGATGGCTGTGGCGGCTAAGGCTTTGGAGTCGCAGCAACCGCTGGCTTTGTGGATTTGCGCGCCTGTCGCCCCGGCAGATTTGATGGGATTTTTGGCCACAATGGGCGATAAGGCGATCGTCCTGAAGACTCCTCACCCTTTTTACAGTGTCAGTCGCTTTTACGGGCAATTTCCGCAGGTTGAGACTGCGGAGGCTTTAAGGTGTTTGCAGCAACAAACAGAATGGCGATCGTAGGTTAAGCTAGAAGGCTAAATCTAAAAGCTCGATCGCTAAAACATGAGACCTTGGCAATATTGGTTGGACACTTTGATTCTGTCTACTCAGCACAATCCGCCTCGCTTTGTTGAGTTGGTGATGTTGACTTTGGCGATGATTTTGCTCGGGCTGTGGAGTGCAACATTGCAGTGGCAGTATTTAACCCTGTCTCTGAGTTATATAATTGGTTCGTCTTTTTCAATTTTGGTGCGGGAATACATCGGCCCGCGGCCTCAATTTCAGCTAACTCATCTGACAGCGTTGCTGTTATTAATCATCAGTTTTTATAGTTTTGCTGAACTGATTAGATAGTTAAGGCCGTTTTGATTTGTAGAGGCGGGTTTTACAATGTCATTGCGAAGGTGGTGAAGCAATTGCATAACTTATATAGCAATCCTCACCGGGTTGTGAACTCGATCTTTTTTTAAACGAACCGCGAAGACGCGAAGGACGCGAAGGAAGAGAAGAGAAGATCGAGAGTTCACAAATCATTAGCCATCATCCTACATCCTAATGGGATTGATGTAAAATTATGCGGTTGCCGGCCGGATCGAAGGCATAGATTTCTAGACCGTGAGAAGCTTTGATAATTTCTCCATTGGGCGGATACCCTAAAGCCCAAATTCTGGCGATCGCAGTTTCGATATCGCTGACTTCCAAACACAGACTCATGCCTGTTTTTGCTCGATTTGCAAATTCCGATTTGTGGGAATCTTTGGGTTTGAATATGCCGAGTCTTAAGCCTGGGAGTTGAAATTCCGCATAAGTATTGGGAATATAAGGGTTTGGCTCTATGTCGAGAAATTTTGTGTAAAATTTAACGAGAACTTCCTTATCAAGGTCGGCTAAAGTCACGAGGGCGGCGCTGTATAGGAAACTCATATAAATTGGCAATGCGTAGTTGGTGATGGGGAATTGATAATATTATAACTTTCTATCTATTTAAAATCCTCCAATTCGCCCCACAATTTGGATTTTACCTTGTCGATCACTTTTGAGAATCACAGCTTCGCCGCTTTGCGGTACAAGATCAGTAATCGCGGTAATATTTACTTGATGCGTTACCATAATAATCGCGTCTTTAGTGTGGCGGTTGTCAACAATTAATTTGCGAATTGTCGCTGTTTGTGTGGCTTCTGTGCTGCTGTCCCTAAAGAACGAGTTCAGCGCTGGGAAGGGTTCGACTTTGCCTAAATTTATCAATGTTGCTGTTTCCAAACACCTACACCACTGACTAGATAAAACTCTCGCAACTTTGATGTTGCGGTTGCGAAATTCTGCTCCAATTTGCTTGGCTTGGGTTCTCCCTTGTGCCGATAAATTCCGCTGGGTGGAACAGTCGCCCAACTTAAAGTTAGCAGGATCTCCCGTGCCGGGGGCGATCGCGTGTCGCATTGCTACCACCAACCCCGTCTCATACCAATTTTATGTGAAGTTGCATATAATAGAGAGATAGCTTGTATGGTGCGTTTATGAGTCGTAGTTTAAAA
>NZ_JAUBPR010000223.1:0-4467 GCF_036700845.1 Microcoleus sp. S13_C5 | reverse complement strand
CTCTTGTTTCATCTGTCGAAAGAATTCTTAAAGAATTTGGAGATAATTATGTAATTAATTTTGCTTAACTACTTATGGTGGGACTGGAGATGATTACGGTCAAATCTTAGCTGGAAGGGCTTCGGAAGCATCCGAGGCAGCATTAGCTTGGATGCAAGAACGCTGCGATCGTTTTCCTCATCCAGAATGGCTAGAGACAGTTGCTAGTTTCCCCTGGAGTGGTGTTTACACTTCTGCAATTGACACAATTTGCCTCAAAGCCTTCCGAACAACGAGTTGGCGAGAACTACAGTCAATATATGATTCGGAAACTCTTAATCCAAGCGATCCTAGAAATCGCCATCGTCTCCACTGTACATTTTTGTTTGGCTGTGTTAATCAAGACGATAAGAATAAAAGACCTCCTTTGAATGAAGATGAGCTAGACGTTCGATATTCCGTAGCAAATGCTCTAGCCCGTAGATTACCCGAACTTATCACTCCTTTCGGAACACTGGTGATAGAAGGCTATGCAGGTGATTTAGACTGGTTCTCTCCACAGAAATTAACACCTGTTATTCAAAGTCTTAACCAAGCTCAGGTTCATATTTTTAGTGCAAATGAAGCAATCAAACAAAATTCACGTATTGCTAGACGAGTACAAGAAGGTAAAGTTATTCTCCATGACGAAAACTTGGCAGTATATCTTTTACGTGTTCAAGAAGCAGGCTATGTTACACTTGGTGAACCACCGGAGAAGGAGGAATATGGTCGTCGCATTACTCTAGAGGAAAAGTCTTTAACTGTTCCCCTAAATCTGTGGAATCAAGTTTCGAGATCTGCAACAATTCTAGATGACATGATTCTTCTTGAGCCACCACACATTGGAGAAAATAAATTATATAGTGAGTTCAGAGCTTTCCTAGCAGAATCTAGCAATAGACCTATCTGGTCAGGATATGCACGGGGGTTTGCATTTAAGCGTACTTTTGAGAGTCATCTTCAAGAAATTGTTACTAAAAGATTGAAATCTAATGAGTTGCAGGATGAGCCAGTAATTCTTTGTGGACAGTCAGGCACGGGTAAAAGTATTGCTCTTGGTCATCTTGCATATTCAATTCGTAAGGAAAAAAAGTATCCTGTTTTATTTATTGAGCATCGCTCTAAACTCCCTCTTTCAAGTGATTTAGATACTTTTTGTAAATGGGCTGAAGATTTGGGTGCATCTGCGGTTCTAATTATTTGGGATGGAATGGTTGAGCAAGAGCAATACTACGAATTGACTAAAAGGCTTTCTAGTCGAGGGCGTAAAGTAGTTGTTGTTGGTAGTTGCTATGCTGAGACTGTAAAAAAAATTAATTTTGTCGAGGCTCCTGCATCTCTCAGGAATGTTTCTCCAAGAAGAGAAGGAATAGACGAAATATCTGGATTTATAGCTTTTGTTGAAAAGTTTGCATCATCGTCTAGTGTAGACCTTAGAAAGCTCAGCGAACACGGTGGTCATAGGTTCTTAGTGGCCCTCTATAGGCTTTTACCACCTACTAAAAGTCAAATAAGAGCAGGATTGGCTAAAGAAGTAAAATATGCGGAACAAGACTCCTCTAAACCTTCTCTGGGAAAGGTAGCCTCACAAACTACATTTGCAACTGCCTTTTTAAAAGGGGGCTTGATTACTGAAGATCAACTTTTACCTTCAGAAGATTTGGTGATAGATGGAGAAGAGATAACATTACTTCAGAAACTAATTCGATTAGTAATGGTTCCGGGACGTTTTGGAATTAATCTTCCATTAGAAATTCTGATGCGAGCAATTAATACAGGAGCAATTACAGATTTTGTTAGTTTAATTAAAAGACTTAAAACGGATATTGTGCAGTGGTACGAAGATGCTCATGGTAATCTTGAAATTGGTGCTCGACATCAAATTGAAGCTCAAGAAATTTCCAAATCTCTTTTGGGTAGTGCAAAAGCAGAAGTTGATTGTGCTAGGGATATTTTATTAAATATTCGTGAAAAAGGTAACTTCAACGGTGAAACAGAGATTTCATTTGCAGTTTCCTTAATTAGAAGTATGGGTCCTAAAGGACGTGATGCAAATTATTTTGCACCCTATTTTCGAGAAATTGCTGAAATTCTTCGTAAGTTACGAGAAGATTACAGCGTTCAAAATCCTAGCTTAATGCTACAAGAAGCTACTCTTTTAACAGAAAGAGTCCAAAGACAACGAAGGAATGCGAGTTTAATATTATCTAAAGAGGAGCGTATTGAGCTTTTAGATAGAGCAGAAAATGTGCTTCGTATAGCTCTTGACCAAGTGGGTCTTGACAAGAAAAATAGGGGGATGCGTAGTTATTTATTAGTAGAATTAGCTTCTGTTTTAGGAACCAAATTTACTACTTTAAAAGAAATACAAAACTACGAAGAATCGCTGCCTTTTCTTAAGCAAGCACAAGAAGCAGCTTTTGAGGCGCTCTCATTAAATTCAGAAAACTACTACCCGATAGATGTTTTGCTTTGGACAAGTAGAGAGCTTTTGTCGGACAAGAGTATCGATATAGGAGTTCGTACTGAAATAGAGGCAAATGTCTATCACGTATTTACTTTAGCGGAATCTGAGGAGTATTTCCCTGACCAGCAAGAACGTTTTCAAAAGCTTCGTCTTCAAATAGGTGAGTTAGTTGGAAGCAATGAACTTACCGAAGAAGCTTTTCAGGCTCTTTTAGCAATGGAATCTAGTGCTGGTTATTACCTAAGAGCTTATGCCATTGTTAAGAATATATTATTCACATCTTCCTTAACAGATGATAATATTCAGGCTTGTGAAAGAGCAGTTGATTACTTGAAGGAACATTGGGAGAAAATAAATCAAGATTCACGCTCCCTGTATTTACTTCTTAAAGTTTGGTGGTTAAGTAAAGCCAAGGAAAATTTATTTGCTGGCGAAAAAAACTGTTTTATTTAGTCAAGAAGATTGGAAAAGTTGCCTACAAATTGTAGAAACATTAATGAAGACAACAGAGTTTTATGAGAATCTATCTCTAACTTATTTGAAAGGCTTGGCCAACTTCCATCTAGATCGAATTCAGACTTCTTTAGAAATATTCAGAGAGCTTGAAAATGAGAGTTCATCAATAGGACGTAGACGAATTCTCCGTAGTTATCTTGCGAGTGGTTCCGATGGAAACCCAAGAAAATTTACGGGAGAAGTCGCGTGGAGGCATGAAAAACCTTATGAACGTGGAGCTTTATATGTATCAGAATTGCAGCGTAGTCGCATTCCTTTTATTCCACAGCAATTTGGCAAGCCCGATATTCTTGAAGGTGAGTCTCCGGGTGAATTTCACATTGCTTTCAACTTTCTTGGTCCTATTGCAGATCCGATAGCCTATTACTCTCAACCAGTGCAAAAAAAGAAATAACTATGAATTCATCCGAAGAGGTGCTGAAAGCTTCTCAAAAAATTTATGCCTGTAAACAAGAAATCGATTCCATAGTTTCTCAAATTATTGAAGGCGATCAATTATTTGGTTCAATCAGTATTCAGTTTACTTTGGAGGGAATGTCTGAGTGCTGCTTTCAGCAAGTAATCTCTTGGTTATATACCTTATATTGGGAAGCAGGTAAAAAGTCTGATATTGAATTTTTAGTATATTACTTCGATACTTTTGATCTAGACACCAGTAAAAATTTAAGTACGCATTTTTATCTTGTTAGATCGTTGCGTACTCTTCTTCAGCATAACATTGCTAATAAAGACGATCACAATAGTCGGGTTCAAAAACAATGCTCAGAGTGGTTTGAATCTATTTCTGGAACTTCTAAACCAGAGAATGATTATGATTGGGAAAAGTCTTTGATTAAGTTAGTAGATGAAGCCCAGAGGTTTCTAGAAGCGATTCTAAAGTGCATACAATCCATAGAAGGCGATGAGTCAAAGGATGAAATTATTAATCTGTGGAATATGCGCCGAAAACGCTACTTTTCACCTTGGGATTATGACAATTTGATTCGAGAAGTAATGGGTGATATTGGTGTGACAAAAAATGTGGTAAGGCTTAGAAATAGATATCAAAGTAAATGGGAGAAGGTATTGAAAAATTTCTCAATGGATTCAGATTTTAGGTTTGAACTTAAAAAGCTTATTCTTAATACACTCTTAGACGACCAAGAAATGTTAATGCCGTTAATACCGGAGGACATTATTTCAGAGTTTGGTATTGCAGCAGGATCGCCAGAGATATCCAAGCTACTTAAAAACGCTAAAAATATTTATAGAAGTGATTCACAACTTACAAAAGAACAACTCCTGGCAAGATTGAGAGCAGATTTACGGACGGGTGACAACTCCGTCAAAAGTCCTACTTAGTTCTGAAAAATCGAGCAATCGACCTAAAAAAAAATGTAAAAATGGTATAACCCACATTCCGCAGATATTCAAGCAGAAGGAAAGGAAGATAGATTCGGAAACACAAAACTCCCAAACGATTG